>DATBWJ010000098.1:0-13913 GCA_036514935.1 Xanthobacteraceae bacterium | reverse complement strand
AATGCGAACGGCACCGGGTCGGCCATGAAGTCGTCGAAATGGGGGACCTGCCCGTACACCAGGAAGTTGGGGTCTGGGTCGGGATCAAAGTCTGGATCGGGCCCGTCCGCGTTGTTGTCGGCGTAGCCGTCGACCATGAGGAAGTTGGGCTCGTTGGTGGCGTTCAAGCGCACAAATCCCGCATCTTGTGTCTTGAAGGAATTGCCGACGTTGAGGATCGTAATCGTCCCGTCGCCAACCCAGATTCTGACATCATCGGCGAAACCATCGGTGTCGTAGTTCGAGACCTTGATCTGGAGTATCGGCCAACTGGCGTCCTCGCTGGAGATCACGATCCTGTCGCCGGAATAGCCGTTGGCCGACGTGTTGGCGTCCCAGCCATAGATGACCTTGTGGTCGATGGCGACGTTCTGGTGGAAGACGAGATAGTCGGTGCTGCCGTCGGGGGCGCTCGAGCCGAGATCGCCGCCATAGAGCGTGTCGTTGCCGGAGCCCGCGTTGATCGTGTCGGAACCGGTGCCGCCGCCGATCCGGTCCGTGCCGGCGTTACCAAGCAGGAAGTCGTTGCCGTCCCCGCCGGACAGCGTGTCGTCGCCGGCGCCGCCCAGGAGAAGGTCGTGGCCGTTGCCGGCCGACAGGTTGTCGTGACCGGTGCCGCCGACCAGGGTGTCGTTGCCGCCGCCGCCGAGCAGCGTGTCCTTGCCGGCGCCGCCGTATAGCAGGTCGTTGCCGCTGCCAGCCTCTAGTCGGTCGGCGCCGCCGCCGCCATACAGCGTATCGTTGCCGTCTCCGCCGAGAAGCGTGTCGGCGCCGTTGTCCTCACCGCTGCCGAAGATCAGGTCGTTGCCATTGCCGCCATCGAGCAAGTCCGCTCCCTTGCCGCCCGACAGCGTGTCGTCGCCGTCGCCCCCATACAGCGAGTCCTGGCCGTTCTCCCCGAACAGGACATCCCAGCCGCCCTCGCCCCAGATGCGATCGTCGCCGGTGCCACCGCGGATGTAATCGTTGCCCTCCTCCTCCGCCGGAACGTCTTGCGGCGGTGGCAGGCCGGAGAAATCCGGATCCCAATTGGAGCCGTCGCCGTAGATGACGTCGTTTCCCGCCCCGCCGTCGATCATGTCGGCACCGGAACCGCCATAGACATAGTCGGCGCCGGCGCGCGCGCACACGACATCGTTGCCTTCGTTGGCGAAGATGATGTCGGTGTCACCAGTCGTGGCGATCTCGGTGCCGAAAAATGTCGGCCCGATCAGATCGGCATGCTTGGTTCCGATCTTATAGATCGGGGGGAGTGCCATGTCTGTGCGTCCCGCTGCGCCGCAGATCTCTTGCAGCGCCGCCACTTAGGGATGCCGCAGTGTAGTTGGAGAGCGCCCGCGCCGCCCACTTTTAGTATAGATTTAGTTAATTCACGGAGGTATCTTCATCCTGGAATTACGCAAATTTAATGTTGTTTTTTCAATGTTTTAAGTACTAGCCATGGTTACCAGCTAACGAAGAATTAACTGTTACTCATGGGCGCGCTTCGGCGATGTCGAGAATGCGGAGCTGGGCACGCTCGGTGCCCTGCCATCGATCGAGCGCGAGCATCCCGACCACGTGTGCCAGGCGGCCTCGCGCGGCCAGCAGCGCTGCGCCCAGCCTCTCGCCTGCCGCGCGGAATGCGATCGCCGTAAGGGTCGCGCCGTCGGCCGCTCTGAGCCGTGCGCGAACATGCGCTTGCCCGACCTCCTCGGCATAGACGACCGCATGGGCGGGCAGCGCCAGCACTGGTTCTGGATTGCCGGCTCCGAACGGGCCGGCGCGCGCCATCATGTCGCACAGCTCGGGCGTGGCACCCGCTGCGGTCACCGCGGCGTCGATGAGCAGCGCGTCGCTGCGCCGCGCCGCTTCGACCGCTGCGCCCAGCGTGTCTTCCAGGAATGCCCGGAATTGCGCAAGCGCGGCCTTTTTCAGTGTCACGCCGGCAGCCATGGAATGGCCGCCTCCTTTTACTAGCAGGCCCTCGGCCACCGCGCGACGGACGGCCCGGCCGAGATCGACTCCCGCAATGGAGCGGCCCGACCCCGTGCCGTTGCTGCCCGGTTCCAGCGCAATGGCAAAAGCGGGGCGCCCGTAGCGCTCCTTGAGCCGCGCAGCGACCAATCCGAGCACGCCGGGATGCCAGCCCTCGGCTGCGGTCACCACCACCGCGGTTTTTTCCTGCTGGCCGAGCGCGGCCATCACCTCGGCGTCGGCTTGCGCAAGGGTGGCCTGCTCGATCACCTGCCGTTCGCGGTTGAGCCGGTCGAGTTCGGTGGCGATGCGCGCGCACTCGACCGGATCATCCTCGATGAGCAGTTGGGCGCCGAGGTCAGCGCGGCCGATGCGGCCGCCGGCATTGATGCGCGGGCCCAGCAGGAAGCCGAGGTGCCAAGCCTCGGGCGGCCCGGCAAGCCGCGCGGCGTCCATCAGCGCGGTGAGGCCGGGATGGTCGCGCCGGCGCAACGCCGCGAGGCCCTTGGCGACGAACGCACGATTGAGCCCTTTCAGCGGCACCACGTCGGCGACCGTGCCAAGTGCGACGAGGTGCAGAAGGCCCAATAGGTCGGGCTCGGGGCGGGCCGCGGTCCAGAAATTCAGGTTGCGCAGTTCGCGGTTGACGGCGACCAGCGTCATGAACACGAGGCCAACCGCGGCGAGGTGGCCGAGGCCGGAGAGGTCATCGAGGCGGTTGGGATTGACGACGGCGGTGACCGCGGGCAGGCGCTCGTCCGCCAGGTGGTGATCGATGACGACGCAGTCCATCCCGACTTTCGCAGCCTCAGCGAGAGGCTCGTGGCTCGTTGTTCCGCAGTCGACGGTGACCAGAAGCCTCGCTCCGCGCGCTGCCAGCGCGCGGATCGCCTCGCTGTTCGGGCCATAGCCTTCGAACAGGCGGTCGGGGATGTAGATCAGCGGCGACAGGCCGCAGGCGCGCAGGAAACGCGCGATCAGTGCGGTGGCGGTGGCGCCATCGACGTCGTAATCGCCAAAGATCGCGATGGTCTCGCCGCACATCGCCGCGCGCGCAATCCGCGACGCCGCCGCCGGCATGTCGGTCAGCACCTGCGGGTCCGGCATCAGCCGCTTGATGGTGGGGGCGAGAACGTCCTCGACTTCGCCGAGCTCAACGCCGCGGCCAGCGAGGATGCGGGCGAGCAGATCGGGTATCCCGTGCCGCTGCACCATGGCGGCCGCCTGCGCGCGCCCACGGTCGTCGAGCCGATCACGCCACACGCGCCCGGTCGCCGAGCGCTCGACGCCGAGAAAGAAGCGGCCAGATTGCAACGCTTCGGGCAACACGGTGGCCATGATCGCAGCCGCGAATCAGCGTTCGAGCCCCCCTCGAACGTTGGATGAAATTGACAGCGCGCACCAGCGCCCGCTGATCGGCCTGAGACCGCGCGGTGCACGGTTCTCACACAAGGCAAGCTGCCCCGCCACCGACTTGAACGACTTGACGCGAATGCCTCCCGCCACAGCAGGCGCGTGACGTTCCGCGCTAAGCTGATGCCGGCGCTGCTTGCGCGTCAGGCGGCCGATCGATCACATCTTGTGTCAGGCGAAGCATTCCCTGAAGAAGTTCTGCATCGCGATCCAGGAGCGCTGATCGACCTTCTTGTTGTAGGACACCGGCCCGGGGTTGTTTTCCGGCAATGTCCAGTTTGTGAAGCTGTGCACCGCGTTGCCGTAGCTCACGAGCTGCCAATCGACCTTCGCCTCGCGCATTTCGTTCTCGAAGGCGAGCACCTCCGCCTCCGGTACCAGCGGATCATCCGCGCCGTGCAGCGCGAGCACGCGCGCCTTGATGTTCTTGGCATCCTGCGGATTGGGCGTATTGAGCGCCCCGTGGAAACTGACCACCCCCTTCATGTCGGCGCCGGCGCGCACAAGCTCGAGTACCGTCATGCCGCCGAAGCAGTAGCCGATCGCGGCAAGCCTGCTGGCGTCGGTGCCTGGAAGCTTGCGCAGCGCATCGAGCCCGGCGCGCACCCGCGCGCGCAACAGCGGCCGATTGTCACGGTACTTGCCGGCTTCCGCGGCGCAGGCTTCCTGCGTGGTCGGCCGGATGCCCTTGCCATAGATATCGGCCACGAACGCGTTGTAGCCGAGTTCCGCCAGCATTTGCGCTCGCTTCTTGGAATATTCCGATACCCCGTTCCATTCCGGCACCACCAGGACGCCCGCGCGCTTGGCGCTGCTGTCATCGTAGACGGCGAAGCCCTCAAGCGTTGCGTCGCCTTGCTTGTATTCGATGGTCTCCGTCTTCATCGATCTACCCTCCACTGAATGTCCTGGTGTGTCTCAACGGAACCTGTTGCGATGGGGAAATTGGATGCTGCGCGAGTTGGGCGGCCGGACTCCTAGAGGCAATCTCGCCAAGCGCGCGCGTGCGCGGGGCCTCATGCATCAAAACTCGCAAGCTACCGGTATCACTCCAGTTGGAACTTTTCCAGTTGCCGGTGATCGGCACGGATCCAGCGCACCGTGCCGGTGGTCGAGCGCATGACGACCGTTTCGGTCTCGATCATCTTGTCCCTGAAGCGCACGCCGTGCAGCATCGAGCCGTTGGTGACGCCAGTGGCGGCGAACAGGCAGTCACCTTTCACCATCTCCTCCATCGTGTATTTCTTGCGCGGGTCCTTGATTCCCATCTTCTTGGCGCGCTCGCGTTTCTCGTCGGTATCGAGCATGAGGCGGCCCTGCATCTGGCCACCGATGCAGCGCAAGGCGGCAGCCGCCAGCACGCCCTCCGGCGCGCCGCCAATGCCAAGATAGATGTCGATGCCGGTGGTGTCGGGATCGGCGGTATGGATGACGCCCGCCACGTCGCCATCGGTGATGAGCTGCACCGATGCTCCGCCCTTGCGGATGGCCGCAATCAGGTCGACGTGGCGGGGGCGATCGAGCACGAGGGCGGTGATGCGGTCGGGCGTGACGCCTTTGGCCTTGGCGAGCGCACGAATGTTTTCTTCCGGCGAAGCATCGAGATCGACGATGCCTTTCGTATAGCCAGGCCCGATCGCGATCTTCTCCATGTACACGTCGGGGGCGTTCAGCAGCGTGCCGGCCTCCGCGATCGCCATGGTGGCAATCGCTCCCGGCATGTTCTTGGCGCACAGCGTTGTGCCTTCGAGCGGGTCGACGGCGATGTCGACCTTGGGGCCGTTCCTGGTGCCGACCTGCTCGCCGATGAACAGCATCGGCGCCTCGTCGCGCTCCCCCTCCCCGATCACAACAGTGCCGTCGATCGGCAGCTTGTTGAGCTCGCGCCGCATGGCATCGACGGCGGCCTGGTCGGCCTCCTTCTCCTTGCCGCGTCCTCGCAACCGGGCGGCGGCGACCGCAGCGCGCTCGGTCACGCGCACGATTTCGAGGCTAAGAATGCGCTCGATGATCAAGCTGGGCGGAACGGTGATCGTTGCCATTGGCTTCTCCCGCCGGCGCTCCGGCTCAATTCTTCTCGATGCGAATGACCTGCGGACGACCGGCGATCACGCCATGTTCCCTGATCGCTTTCAACGCCCGATGTACCGCATCCTCGGTCGTTGCATAGGTGATGAGAATGACCGGGGCAGGCACCGCCGGGCTGCGCGGGTCGTCGCCGCCGTGTGGCGGCGCGCCGCGGTGGCGCTGGACGATCGATTCCAGCGATATGTTCTCGCGGGCAAGGTACTTGGCGATGGTCGCAAAGGTACCGGGCCGGTCGACCGCTAGGAGACGGATGTAGTAGCCGCCCTCGTGCCGCTGCATGGGCGCCTTCTTGCTTGCGATCAGCTCCTGGGTCGGGCGGCCGAACGGCGGCGCGCACACTCCGCGGGCGATGTCGGCGATGTCGGCCACCACCGCCGAGGCCGTTGCCGCGCCGCCTGCCCCCGGGCCGACCAGCGTGATCGGCGCAATGCCGTCGGCATCGATCGACAACGCGTTGGTCACTCCCATCACCTGGGCGATGGCGGATTCCTTCGGCACCATGGTGGGGTGCACCCGCTGCTCGATGCCGGTTTCGGTGCGCATGGCAACGCCAAGGAGCTTGACACGATAGCCTAGCTCGTCGGCTGCTTCGAGGTCTTCCGGCGTGAGCGAGGATATCCCCTCCGCATAGATGGCCGACTGGCTGACCTTGATGCCGAAGGCCAGGCTTGCGACGATCGCGAGCTTCTGGGCCGTATCGTGACCTTCGATGTCGAACGAGGGATCAGTCTCGGCGTAGCCCAGGCGCTGGGCCTCCTTCAGACAGTCGGCGAACGACATCTTCTCTCGCTCCATGCGAGTTAGGATGTAATTGCAGGTGCCGTTGAGAATGCCGTAGACGCGCGCGAGCGAATTGCCGGCCAGACCCTCGCGCAGGGTCTTGACGATGGGGATTGCGCCGCCGACCGCCGCCTCGAAATTGAGCGCAACATGGTGCTTCTCGGCGAGCGCGGCGAGCTTGACGCCATGGCGCGCCAGCAGGGCCTTGTTGGCGGTCACCACCGACTTGCCGGCGGCGAGCGCGGCTTCGACCGCGCTCTTGGCCGGATCGCCCTCCCCGCCCATCAGCTCGACGAACACGTCGACGTCGGGGTCGACGGCGAGCGCTTGCGGGCTTTCGGCCCAGCGGATCTTGCGCAGATCGAGCTCACGCTTCTTGTCCCGCGAGCGCGCCGTGACGGCGACGACCTCGATCGGACGCCCGCAGCGCAGGGCCAGCAACGCGCGTTCGCGCGCCATCTGGCGCACGACTGAGGCGCCAACGGTGCCGAGCCCGGCAACACCCACTCTCAGCTGTGCGATCATCCGTCGTCCGCAGCCTGGCGAAGGCGCCGGTCAACGGCGCTTGGCGAGGGGGACGACGTTGTGCAACTTTTCCGGTCCCGCATCAAGGAAGCGGCGCAGGTTGCGCGCGGCCTGGCGAATGCGCTGTTCATTCTCGACCAGCGCGATGCGCACGAAGCCTTCGCCGTGCTCGCCAAAGGCAATGCCGGGCGAAACTGCGATTTCCGCCTTCTCGACCAGTAAGGTGGCGTACTCGACGCTGCCGACCGGGCGGAATAGTTCCGGCAGCGGCGCCCAGGCGAACATCGAGGCGCGCGGGGGCGGAATCTCCCAGCCAGCCCGGCCAAAGCTCTCCACCAGCACGTCGCGCCGGCGTTTGTAGGTTTCGCGCATTTCGCGGATGCAATCGTGCGGACCATTGAGCGCGGCGGTCGCTGCCACCTGGACGGGCGTGAACGCCCCATAGTCGAGATAGGATTTTACGCGCGCGAGCGCCGAGATGATCCTTTCGTTGCCGACTGCGAAGCCCATGCGCCAGCCCGGCATCGAGTAGGTCTTCGATAGCGACGTGAACTCGACGGCGACGTCCATGGCGCCGGGCACCTGCAGCACCGAGGGCGGCGGATTGTCGTCGAAGTAGACCTCCGCATAGGCGAGATCCGACAGCACGATCAGGCCATGCTTTTTCGCGAGCGCGATGAGGTCCTTGTAGAAATCAAGGTCGGCGACGTAGGCGGTTGGATTGGCCGGATAGCACACCACGACAGCCGTCGGCCGGGGGATCGAGTGGATGACCGCGCGCTCGAGCGCGTGGAAAAACTCCGCAGTCGGCTCGGCGGGCACCGAGCGGATCACGCCTCCCGCCATCAGGAACCCGAAGGCGTGGATCGGGTAGCTGGGGTTGGGAACGAGGATGACGTCGCCCGGCGCCGTGATCGCCTGGGCCACATTGGCGAAGCCCTCCTTGGACCCGAGCGTCGCGACGACCTGGGTCTCTGGATTGAGCTTGACCGCGAACCGGCGGCCATAATAGGCGGCCTGGGCGCGGCGCAGACCGGCGATACCCTTGGAAGCGGAGTAGCGGTCGGTGCGCGGCTTGCCGACAGTTTCCTTCAGCTTCTCGACGACGTGGACGGGCGCCGGCAGGTCTGGGTTGCCCATGCCAAGATCGATGATGTCCGCCCCGGCATTGCGCGCGGCCGCCTTGGCCCGATTGACCTGCTCAAAGACATAAGGCGGCAAGCGGCGGATGCGGTAGAACTCTTCCATGGCGGACGCGGCTCCTGTGCGCCGTCGCGATTCGACGGCCCCGTCAACACTTTTGTAGCATGTGTTTCGGCCTGCCAGTAGGTCCGCCGACGACTGGCCGGCCGCGGTCCGCTATCGCGCTTTCTGTGCCTGCTTGGCTTGGCGCTCGCGCGCTGCGATGAGGTCCGCCTCGACCCGCTTCCGCTCGTCTTCGCTCAGGACGGTGTTGGTACGCGGCGGCGGCATGTCATGGACCGCCGGATAGGCCGGCGGTGCGGCCGGGCGCTCTGGCGTCCCCGCGGGCAGGCCGCCCAACTGGGATGGCAAGTCGCCAACGACGGAGGAGCACGCTGCAAGCCCAATCGCAAGCCCCGCGGCCATCGCCAGGCCGACCGCACGCACCCGCGGCCGCTGGTGCGGCTTGATAGTGCGTGGAATGCCCATATCTCCCCAGCGCGACGCGAGCGGGTGGCCGGCGTCTCGGCTATCGGGCTAATATGTCCAAAGCAAGGTCGGCGCGGCAATGGAACGATCAACCGACGCGAAATCAAGACGGCACAAGGCCCGGGCGCGCAAGGTGCCCGAACCGCAGCCCCTCGGGGAGGGCGACGGGGGCCGCGGCGGCCTGCCGGACGACCTCGCGCCGCCGGCCCATGCCGGAACCCCACCGGCAGCCCCCGCGGCCCAAGCCCGACCTCACCGCTCGCGCGGCCGCGAGCGAGAGATGGCGGCGACCGCCTCGCCGCAAGCGAGTCCGTTCGATGTCGAAGCGTTTGCCAAGAACGTGGCCCGCCTGTTCGAGGAAGGCGGCAAGGCACTCGCCGCCTATCTCAAGCCGCGGGAGGAGGGCCGCATCAAGAGCGGGCAGGCCGAAGAAATCTCCGACATCGTCAAGACGCTCGGCCGCGTGATGGAATACTGGCTCTCCGATCCGCAGCGCACCTTTGAGCTTCAGACGCGGCTGGGCAGGTCCTACCTTGAACTGTGGGCGTCCGCGGTCAAGCGCCTGGCCGGCCAAGAGGTAGCGCCGGTGGTGGCGCCCGATCCGCGCGACAAGCGCTTTGCCGATCCTGAGTGGTCGTCGAACCAGTTCTTCGACTTCCTCAAGCAGGCCTACCTGCTCACCACCGACTGGGCGAACCGGCTGGTCGCGGACGCCAGCGGGCTCGACCCCTCGACGCGACACAAGGCCGAGTTCTACATCCGTCAAATCGCAAATGCGCTTGCGCCATCCAACTTTGTGCTCACCAATCCCGAGCTGTTGCGCGAGACGTTGTCATCGAACGCCGAAAACCTCGTGCGCGGAATGCACATGCTGGCTGAAGACATCGCCGCCGGCGACGGCGACCTCAGGATCCGACAGTCTGATCCCACAAAGTTCGAGGTTGGACGCAATCTCGCGATCTCGCCGGGCAAGGTCATCTACCAGAACGAGCTGATGCAACTCATCCAGTACGCGCCAGCGACCGCAAGCGTGCTGAAGATGCCGCTCCTCATCGTGCCGCCGTGGATCAACAAGTTCTATATTCTCGACCTGACGCCGGAGAAATCACTCATCAAGTGGTGCGTCGATCAAGGTCTCACTGTTTTTTGCATATCCTGGGTCAATCCGGACGAGCGGCTCGCCCGCAAGGGTTTTGACGACTACATGCGCGAGGGCCTGCTGGAGGCGCTTGACGTCGTCACAGAGGTGACCGCAGAGAGCGATATCCACTCGCTCGGCTACTGCGTGGGCGGCACACTGCTCGCCGTCGCGCTCGGCTACATGGCGGCGATCGGCGACCGACGCGTCAAGTCGGCAACGCTGCTCACCGCTCAGGTCGACTTCAAGCACGGCGGCGACCTCAAAGTGTTCGCCGCTGACGAGGAGCAGGTTGCGGCGGTGGAGCGCTACATGGCCGAACGCGGCTACCTCGAAGGCAAGAAGATGGCGGCCGCCTTCAACCTGCTGCGCTCCAACGACCTGATCTGGCCCTACGTCATCAGCAACTATCTCAAGGGCAAGGAACCGCTTCCGTTCGACCTGCTTTACTGGAATTCCGACGCAACGCGCATGCCGGCGGCGAACCACTCGTTCTATCTGCGCAACTGCTACCTGGAGAACCGCCTGACGCGCGGCGACTTCACGTTGGCCGGACACAAAATCGAGCTTAAGCGGGTGACGATCCCGATCTACAACCTCGCGACGCGGGAGGACCACATCGCGCCGGCGAAGTCGGTATATTTTGGTTCGAGCTTCTTCGGCGGACCGGTGACATTCACGCTCGCCGGCTCGGGTCACATCGCGGGCATCGTAAATCCGCCGGCCAAGCAGAAGTACCAGTTCTGGACCGGGGCGCCGCCGCGGGGCGACGATCTCGAAAGCTGGCTGGCAACGGCGCAGGAGCATCCCGGCTCGTGGTGGCCGCACTGGCTCGCCTGGCTTAAACAATTGGGACGCGAGGAGGTCCCGGCGCGGGCGCCGGGCGCCGGCCGGTTTGCGCCGATCGAGGATGCGCCTGGCAGCTACTTGAAAGTGCGCGATTAGCGCCGCGCGGCTGCCGACGTCCCGACAGTGGGGCGACCGGCTCGCTGCTGCACCGACGAGGGAGGGCGAAATGTCGCGGGAATTGTTCTGGCTGACGCTGACGGTCGCGCTGACGGGTCTGTTGTGGATTCCCTACATGATCGACCGCTGCGCCGTGCGCGGCATCATGGCGACACTCGGCAACCCACGGCCGAACGACGTAGCGCAGTCGCCATGGGCGATGCGCCTCTATTTCGCGCACACCAATGCCGTCGAGAACCTCGTGGTATTTGCGCCGCTGGTGCTGATCCTCGATTCGCTCAACATCTCGACGCCCCTCACAGCGACCGCGTGCGCGGTCTATTTCTGGGCGCGCCTCGCCCACGCCGTGATCTATGCCATGGGGGTGCCCGCGCTGCGCACGCTGGCGTTTGCAGTCGGATTTCTGGCGCAGGTGACGTTGGTGCTCGCGATTCTCAGGCTGGCGTGAGAAGTGCCGGGCGGCTCAAGGACGCCGGTGCCTCACGGGAACAGCGCGACCTGGTCGAGCCCCGTCGTTTCTGGCAATCCCAGCATCAGGTTCATGTTCTGCACTGCTTGGCCGGATGCTCCTTTGACCAGATTGTCCAGCGCCGCGCCGATGATGGCGCGGCCGGCGACGCGATCCTTCGTCACCCCGATGAATGTCATGTTGGAGCCACGCACGTGGCGGGTATGCGGTACCTCGCCGAGCGGCAGGACATGCACAAATGCCTCCTCCGCATAGGCTTTCGACAGGATCGCCTGGAAATCCTCCGCGCTGCGTCCGCCCGTACCGCGCACGTAGATAGTGGACAGAATTCCCCGGTTCATCGGCACGAGGTGTGGCGTGAACGTCACGATCACGTCACGGCCGGCCGCCTTGGAGAACTCCTGGTCGAGCTCCGCCATGTGACGATGATGGCCGACGTCGTAGGCGTTGAAGCCCTCGGAGACCTCGGAGAACAGCATCGCCTCCTTGGCCGAGCGCCCTGCCCCCGTCATGCCGGACTTGGCGTCGATGACGATTTCATCGGAGTCGATCGCGTTCGCCGTGAGCAGCGGAATCAGCGCTAATTGCGCGCAGGTCGTGTAGCAGCCCGGATTGGCGACGAGCCGCGCCTTCTTGATCTCGGCCCGGTAAACCTCGACGAGGCCATAGACGGCTTCTTCCTGCAGCTCGGGCGCCTGGTGTTCGTGGCCGTACCAGCGCGCGTAGGCCGCCGGGCTGAGGCGGAAATCGGCGGAGAGATCGACAACCTTGGTCTGCGGCGCGCGTGCGAGCAAGTCCTTTACGACTTTCTGCGTCGTTGCGTGCGGCAGCGCGCAAAATACCAGATCGAGTTTCTCCCGCGCCCAGTCCATGCCGTCGAGCGGCACGAGCCTGGGCAATGGATAGGGCGAGAACTGCGGGAAGACGTCGCGCATCTCCTGCCCCGCCCGCCGTTCGGCCGTGAGCGCGGCGATGGTCACGTGGGGATGGCGCAGCAGCAGCCGCACGCATTCCGAGCCTGTGTAACCCGAAGCGCCGAGAACGGCGATTTTCGCTTTGCTGGCCATGGTTCCATCCTGATCGCAGTCGCCTGCGCTTGGACCGGAAGACACCGCGGGAGATTTCGGAAATGACGTGCCGCGGGTCTTCGGCGGCACGGCGTGCGATCACGCACGCGCGCCTGCCGCTCGTGGGCGAGGACGCCGAACGGGTGTGCAGGTCATCATGGCAACGCCTATAGTCTCGCGCCGTCGCATCGTCAATCCGAGTGCGGCCGACATCCGGATGTGACCGATATCCGAGTGCGACCGATCTATCCGCCGCGATACTTGAATGCGCCACACAAAATGAAGGCCGCCGAAGCGGCCTTTCGAGGGCTCACGCATCGGGACGTCAGATCACCGGATTCCACATCGCTGGCACCCAGCGGTAGCCGTTGCCGTCCTTTTCCACGTTGACGATGCCGGGGAACCACGCGTGGAACGCCTGGACCGGCATCTTTTCGGCGATCGCCATGTCGTACAGCTTGCGCCGCGTCTGCACGGCGAGCGGCTTGTCGACGTCGAACGCCAACTGCCAGTCGGGGTTGCGCACGAACAGAAACGCGGCGCCGGCCGTGATATCGACCTGCACCAGGACACGGTCGGAGCCGGAGGCGACGATATACGAGGTATGCCCCGGCGTGTGGCCAGGGCTGGCGACCGACGTGATGCCAGCAGCAATTTCCTTGCCCGCGTCGTAGTGAGTCACCTTGTTGCCGAGAGCGCCGAACACGCGGCGCGTGTTCTTGAAGGTTCCTTCGAGTATGGGATTGCCGGTCCCCTTGCTCATCTCGCCATCGTCCATCCAGAACTTCCATTCCGTCGCCGGCACCATGATCTCCGCGTTGGCGAAGGCCGGCTTGCTGTCGGCGGTCAGAAGGCCGTTGATGTGGTCGCCATGGAAGTGGGAGATGATCACCACATCGACGGTCTCGCGCTCAATCCCGGCGGCGGCGAGATTGGTGTGGAATTGCCCGATCATGCCCTTGCTTTGCTGGTAGGCGGCCGGGCCGACACCGGCATCGACGACGATGAGCTTCGAGCCGGTGTTGACGACGATAGGATTGTAGGCGTGGGTCGCCTTGTCGGGCGGCAGATAATTCGCCGCAAGTGCCGCGCTGACGGCCTCCTTGGACGCGTTCACGACATAGTTGTCCGGCCGCGGACCCGACGTGATGCCATCGGTGGCAACGGTGATCTCGTAGGTTCCGACCTTGTAGCGGTAGACGCCGGGCGCCTGCTTGCCGGCGGGCGGAGCGGCGGCGAGCGCGCGCGAGGTTGCGGCAAGCGGAGCGACCGCGCTCGCGGCGGCACCGAAAAGGGCGGTGCGGCGGTTAAGTTCAATCATGATATTCCCCCCGATGGTGGCACCGCGTTGCTGGTAACCGGCGCAACGGCGGCGGCATGTGGCTGACAACACCGCGCCAGCCAGGCTTATTCCGGCCTTGCGACAAGGCTGTCAAATGCGCGGGTCGCAGACACCCGCGGTGATCACACTTGCGTTTTCGCCGACGGCCTCGGCCGCAAAGGTCGCGCCGTGAGCGGGGCTATCTATCCGAACAGGAATTTCAACCCGAACGATCCCGGCGCCAGCAATACGGCGGCCCATACAAATGCCGACGTGAAGTTGGCGATCTGGAATGGCCACCACGGCATGGTCAGGATGCCCGCCACCAGCGGAATCGCGGCGCGCAGCGGCCCGAAGAAGCGGCCGATGAAAATGGCCGCGATGCCGTACTTCTCGATGAAGGCGTGGCCGCGCGGCAGCAGGTTGGGATGGCGCGAAAGCGGCCACATGTGGCTGATCGGCGCCTGGAACTTGCCGCCG
>DATBWJ010000097.1:0-2485 GCA_036514935.1 Xanthobacteraceae bacterium | reverse complement strand
GACCGCGATTGGCGGGCGGGTCATCGTCATCGGCGTGCTCGCGGGCGAGGCCCAGATCGATCCTTCGCCGATCCTCGGCCGCCGCCTGATCGTGCAGGCGATCTCCACCGGCAGCCGCGAAATGTTCGAGCAGATGAACCGGGCGATCGCACGCGCGCAGTTGCGCCCGGTGATCGACAAGGTCTTCCCGTTCGAGCAGGCGCGCGAGGCCTACCGTTATCTTGCCGGCGCCGGTCACGTCGGCAAGGTGGTGATCGAACACGCGTGAGCGGCGCGCGGGTTCAGCCCTCGCGCGGCGTTCCCCATGGGCCCGGGCGGCCGAGTTGGACCGGCGGTTGCCCAGGCAGGAACGGCTTTTCCGACGCGGTGGCATCCGGGCGGGAGCCTGCGGTCTGGTCGGCGTGCCGGCTCGCACCCCAGGGTTCCCCGCCGGGGGCCTCCGCGGGTGGCTCCTGCGGCGAGGGCAGCGCGAGCGGGCCCGGATCGCGGCCGCCGGCATGCTTGACCAGCGCCTCCACCCGGCGCGCGATCGAGGGATGGGTGGCGAACAGGTCGGCGAACTCGTTGCGCGGGTTGTCGACGCACATTTCCATCACCGCCGAGGTCGCGCCCAAAAGTTCGCCGCGGCCTTCGATCTTGCGCAGCGCCGTGATCATCGCATCGGGGTTCTTGGTGAGCTCGGCCGAGCCGGCGTCGGCGAGGAACTCGCGCGAGCGCGAGAGCGCGAAGCGGATCACGATCGAGAGAAGCCAGGCAAGCGCGATCAGCGCCACCGCGATGAGAATGGCAGCCCCGCCGCCCTTGCGCTCGCCCCGCCTTCCGCCCAGGCGGACCGTGCTCCTGAACATGAGGCGAAAGAAGATCTCCGCCACGAACGAGATGACGCCGGCGATGATCACGGCGATGACGAGGATGCGCACGTCGCCGTTGCGGATGTGGGTGAGCTCGTGGGCGAGCACGGCCTCGATCTCGGCGTCGTCGAGCGCGCGCGCGAGGCCGCTGGTGACGGTGATCGCGTATTGCTTCTGGTTCAAGCCGGTGGCGAACGCATTGAGGGCGTCGTTCTCCATCACCTTCAGCTTCGGCATTGGAAGGCCGCGCGCAATGCACAGGTTCTCCAGGAGATTGTAGAGCCGCGGCTGATCGGCGCGGGTGACCTCGCGCCCGCCGGTCACCGCGTCGATGATCGACTGGTGAAAAAAATAGGCGATGACGATCCAGATCGCGGTGCCGATGGTGGCAAAGGGCGCAGCTTGCAGGAGGTCGTAGCCGGCGCGCTCAAGATGCCACGCAATCGGGGCCTCGTAGGACAGCGCCTCGGCGATGAGCGCGCCGGCATAGACCAGGACGTAGACGAGGAAGAACAATCCAAGCAGCAATGCGATCGAGCGCCGCCTGTTGGATTGGATGTGCGTATAGAGCCCGTAGGCGGCCATGGCGCGACCAACCTAACTCGCCGTCATGCCGGGGCGCCGTTGCGCGGAGCCCACGAAAGACCGGCGTCGGTCGTCAAAACTTCACCTGCGGCACTTGCTCAAGCGTCCTGCGTTCCTCGCCGACATCGAAGAACTGGCGCGGCGTAAAGCCGAACATCGCAGCGAACAGCGCGGCCGGGAACTGCTGGATGCCGGCGTTGTATTCGCTCACCGCGTTGTTGAAGAAGCGCCGCGCCGCCGCGAGCTTGTTCTCGATGTCGGACAGGTCCGCCTGCAGTTGCTGGAAATTGCTGTTGGCCTTGAGGTCGGGATAGGCTTCCGACAGCGCAAAGAGCTGCCGCAGCGCTCCGGTCAGCACGTTCTCGGCGGCGACCCGGTCATTGGGTCCCTGCGCCGACAGCGCGGCGTTGCGCGCCCGGACCACCGCGTCGAGCGTGGTGCGCTCATGAGCCGCATAGCCTTTCACCGTCTCGACCAGATTGGGGATCAAGTCGTGGCGCTGCTTGAGCTGCACATCGATGTCGGCAAAGGCCTGGTTGACCCGCTGCGCCATCGCGACCATGTTGTTGTAGATCACGATGAGCCAGACGACGGCGAGGACGATGACGCCGAGCACGATCCATCCGGTGGTGGACATGGCTCCTCCTAGGCCTGGGGCCGCACATTGAGGGGCGCGGCAAGGGCCGCCCCGACGCAGCATAGCCCACCGATCACGGCGTGGCACCGACCGGCTAGAGCATGATCCGTTCGAGTCGAATCGGATCATGCCCCAGCTTCTTACGTTTTGTCGCATTTTCTACAGCGAACCGGTTCCCACTTCGCCGGAAAATGCTCGAAGAGGCTGCGGGCGGGCGGGCCCGAGCCTGACGCGCGCCCGCTACACGGCCTCGCTGATCGCGACGGCTCCCTCCAGATCGACCGACACGAGCTGCGAGATGCCGCGCTCGGCCATGGTGACGCCGAACAGGCGGTTCATGCGCGCCATGGTGATCGGGTTGTGGGTAATGATGACAAAGCGCGTGGCGGTCGCGCGCGTCATCTCGTCCAAG
>DATBWJ010000096.1:0-4918 GCA_036514935.1 Xanthobacteraceae bacterium | reverse complement strand
TCAGCGCCACCAGGAAGTGGGGCGCAATGTACTCGACCAGCCGCCCCATCGACAGTTGAGCCGCCGCGCCGAACAGGAATACCGCGGTCGCCAGGCCGCCCACCAGCCACAGCGGCACGTCGTGGCCGATGCGCGCATCGACGATTTTCGGCAGCGCGATGGTGAGGCCGTTGAACACCAGCCCCGACGAAACCGCGAGCAGCATGAACAGCGCGATGACGGCGATGGTCAGCCTGAGGTCGAGGGCGACGTCCTGCGCGGAGGCGCGCGCGACCTGCCGGCGCCCCTCGTCGGGAACGAGCAGGAGATAGGCAAACCCGCTGACGATGAACAGCGCCGCGGGCACGAAGAAGGCCCAGCGCCAGCCCAGGATCGAAGCGATGGCGGCGGTGATGCCGCTCGCCACCGAGACGCCGACGTTGCCCCACATGCCGTTCCAGGCCAGCGCGCGGCCGCGCCTGACGGCAGCGTCGATCACCATCGGAGTGCCGACCGGGTGATAGATCGCCGCGAACACTCCCACGGCCAACAACGCGATGGCGAGCACGGTGAAATTGGGCGCAAACCCGACGGCGGCTGCCGCCACGCCGGTGCCCAGGAAGTAGATCGCGATCATGTTGCGGCGGCTCCAGTGATCGGCGAGCCAGCCGCACGGCAGCGCAAGCATGCCGAACGCGGTGAATGCCGCGGTCGACAGCATAATCAGGTCGCCATAGGAGCGCCCGTAGACCACTTCAAGCCCGATCACCACCGTCGGAAAGATCAGGATGACGTAGTGGTCGAGCAAATGCGCCCAGTTGAGGAAACCGATCGATCGGCGTCGGCGCCGCTCGGCTTCGGCCGGTGCAAGCGAGGTTGGCGACAACATGGCATCCCGAAATAGGCGGTTCGTAATATGATATAGCGTGATTGAATGCCGCTAGCCTATGCCAATTTCGCAGATCGGAATCGACTTCGAACCGCGCGCGCGCTTTAATCCATCTGCAACGCGAATACGAGGCGTCGGGGCGGGCTGGGGGAGTTGTTGAGGCGTTCGCGCGCGTGGATCAGCGTGGTGCTTGCCGCCGCGGCGGTTGCCTGCGGATGCTTTCCGGCGCGCGCGCAGGAGGCGCCTTTTGACCTGCCGGCCGAGCGCGTCCTCTTGTTCGCCGGCGTCGATCTGTGGCGCAACGGTGGATTTCTCCACGGCGGCCTCGTGTGGTCGCCCAATGGGCTCGATCGCGCGGGCTTTGCCGCCAAGGTGCTGGTCGGGGGCGGCCGCTACCATTACCTGTCGGGCGCAACCGACATCGCCGGCGCGGTGGCGCTCGTCTCCGCCATGCCAGGTTGGCGCTTCAAGCGCGGCAGCGCCGAGTTGACGGTCAACGCCGGCCTCGATGTGCAACGCCATCGCCTTGACCCCGATGACCCCGGCAATCGGCTGCGCGGCCGCCATGTCGGCCTGCGCGTGAGCGCCGACCTGTGGTGGGAGCCGGTGGCCAGCGCCATGACGAGCGCCAGTGCCTCGTTCTCCACCATCGGCGACGGCTACTGGACGCGCGCCGCCGCCGGCTGGCGCTTCTTCAATCGTCTCTATTTCGGCCCCGAGGCGCTCGCGCTCGGCGATGACAGCTATCGCCAGTGGCGCCTCGGCCTGCACGCCACCGCCCTCAAGGTCGGCGAGACCGAGTGGTCGGCCAGCGCCGGCTATGTCGAAGACTCCGACGGCCGGTCGGGGCTTTATGGCCGCATCGGCATGCTGGCGCGGCGGTGAACTCCGAGCGGCGCCGCCATCAATCCAGCGTCCGCCGGAAGCGGGTCACCGCGATCGCCATGGCGACCAGCATGAGCACGAACAGCGCCAGCGTATCGTAGTGCAGGTCGGCGAGCGTCGAGCCCTTGAGCATGATCGCGCGCACGATGCGCAGGTAGTGGGTGAGCGGCAGGCCCTCGCTGATCCACTGCGCCCACAGCGGCATGCCGGCGAACGGGAACATGAACCCTGACAGCAGGATGTTGGGCAGGAAGAACATGATCGACATCTGCATGGCCTGGAGCTGGTTCTGCGCGATGGTCGAGAACGTGTATCCGATCGACAGGTTGGTGGTGATGAACAGCGTGCTGAGCGCGGCCAGCAGCGCCACGCTGCCGAGCACGGGGATGCCGAATATGCCCACCCCGAGGCCGACAATGAGCGCAGCCTGGATGAACCCCACCATGATGTAGGGGATGATCTTGCCGAGCATGACCTCGACCGGCGTGATCGGCATGGCGAGCAGGCTCTCTATGGTGCCGCGCTCGATCTCGCGCGTCACCGACAGCGCGGTGAAGATCAGCATGGTCATGGTCAGGATGGTGCCGACCAGGCCCGGCACGATGTTGATCTGGGTGGAGGCGGCCGGGTTGTAGCGGGCATGGGCGCGGATCTCGAAGGGCGGCGCCGCGCTGTCGGGGATCGCGCGGTCGTGCGCGAGCGCGGTCCGGACCACCTGATTGAGCGCGCTCAGCGCGGAGCCTGCAGCCACCGGGTCAGTCGCGTCGGCGGCGATCAGCAGCGCGGGCCGCTCGCCGCGCCGCACCGCGCGCTCAAATCCCGCCGGCACCTCGATGCCGAACAGCACGGCCCCCGACTTCAGCACGTGGTCGAACTCGGCGGCGTCGCGCACCCGGCGGGTGACCCGGAAATAGGCCGTGTTCTCCAGTGCCTTGAGGATCGAGCGGCCGACATCGCTGTGCTCCTGCACCAGAACGGCGGTGGGCAGGTGGCGCGGCGTGGTGTTGATGGCGTAGCCGAACAGCAGGAGCTGCACGATCGGGATCATCACGATCATGCCGAACGACAGGCGGTCGCGGCGCAACTGGATGAATTCCTTGATCAGCATGGCCCGGGTGCGCCGCCAGAAGCCGCCGCTGCGCGTCGCGTTCATGGGAAATTGTCCCGCGCCCGGTTCATGAGCTCGATGAACACGTCTTCGAGCGACGGCTCCGAGCGCTGCCAGTGGAGGCCGGCGCGGGCGCGGTAGGGCGCGATTGCCGCTTCGAGCGCGCGCGCATCGCGGCCCGACACGTGCAGGCTCGCGCCGAACGGCGCCACCATGTCGATGCCCGCACGTCCGCCAAGCTCGCGCGCAAGCCCGTTCACGTCCTCCCCGGTCACCGTGTAGGTGATGAGGCCGGAGCGCGCGATCACCTCGGCGACGCTGCCGTGGGTCAGCAGTTCGCCGTAGGCGAGGTAGGCGATCTCGTGGCAGCGTTCGGCCTCGTCCATGTAGTGGGTGGAGACGAGCACGGTCAGCCCGCCGGCGGCGAGCGCGTGGATCTCGTTCCAGAACTCGCGCCTCGCCTTGGGATCGACGCCGGCGGTCGGCTCGTCGAGCAAGAGGAGCTGCGGGTTCGGCAGGGTGCAGGCGCCGAGCGCGAGGCGCTGCTTCCAGCCGCCCGACAGCGAGCCGGCGATCTGGTTGTCGCGGCCGTCGAGGCCGAGCCGTTCGATCATCGCGCGCGCCGCCGTTGCCGGACGGGCGAGGCCGTAGATACGCGCGATGAATTCGAGGTTCTCGCGCACCGACAGGTCTTCGTACAGGCTGAAGCGCTGCGTCATGTAGCCGACGTGGCGCTTGATCTTGCCCGCCTCGGAGCGGATGTCGAAGCCGAGGCAGGTGCCGCGCCCGGCATCGGGAGTGAGCAGCCCGCACAACATGCGCAGGGTGGTGGTCTTGCCGGAGCCGTTGGGGCCGAGGAAGCCGTAGATCGTGCCGCGCCGCACCGTCATCGAGAGATGCCGCACCACCTCGCGCCCGCCAAAGGTTTTGGTGAGCCCCTCGACCTCGATGGCGATGTCGGACGCCGTCATGGCCGCACCGGCGCCACGTCGACCGGCTGGCCCACCCGCAGCTTGTCGGGCTGGTCGGGCAGCGCCTCGATCAGGAACACGAGCTTGGCGCGCTCATCGAGGCTGTAGATCACCGGCGGCGTGAACTCGGCAACCCGGGCGATGAAGCTGATTTTGGCCGTCAGCCCGGCGGCGCAGCCGTCGCAGGCAACCGAGACCACGTCGCCGTGGCGGATGCGCGGCAGCTCGGGTTCCGGCACGAAGAAACGCACTTTGAGGTTGCCCGGCGGCAGCAGCGCGAGCACCGGCCGGCCCGCCGGCACCATCTCGCCTACCCGGTAGTAGACCTGCTGCACGGTGCCGCTCACCGGGCTCGCCATGCGGCGCCGCGCGAGCCGCGTCTGGGCAGAGGCAAGCCGCGCCTCGGCTACGCGCAGCTCGGCGAACGCGACATCATATTCCTTCTGGGTCCCCGCGCCGCTCCGGGCGAGCTGCTGGGCGCGCTCAAAGGCCTGGCGCGCGTTGAGGAGCGTGGCGCTGTACAGGTTCACGTCGGCCCTCTGCAGCTCGTCATCGAGGGCAAACAGCGGCGCGCCGGCCGTCGCCGTGTCGCCCTCGCGCACGCTCAGGCTCTCGACGCGGCCGGCCTCCTCGGGTGCCACGAAAATCAGGTTGGCCTCGACCCAGCCCTGGTAGCCGGGCGCCCGCTCGCCGCAGGCTGCGAGTGCGAACGCCAGGGCGAGCGCGCCGGCCAGCCTCATCGCGCCCTCCCCTCGCTGAGCAGGAGATCGATGTGGGCGCGCAGCATCGCGGCCACGTCGAGCGGCGCAAAGCGCTCGAACAGACCCGCCCACAGGATCGCCACCACGCCTGGCGCCGCGATGAGCTGGGGAAAGCGCGCGAGCGCGTCGTGGCGAAGTTCGCCGCGCGCGATCGCGCGCTCGACCAGCGCGCGCAAGGCGGCGATCGCCCGCTCGACCACCTCCCGGTAATAGAACTCGGCGATGGCGGGAAAGCGCGCGCCCTCGGTGATCACGAGGCGCGCCAGGTCGCGCCGGCGGGTGGCGTAGATTTCCTGGACGAACATGTCGGCAAAGCCGGTGAGAA
>DATBWJ010000095.1:0-2360 GCA_036514935.1 Xanthobacteraceae bacterium | reverse complement strand
TTCCGCAAGGCGCTCGCCATCCACCCCCGGCTGGGCGGGGTCGCCGAGCACGTCAAGGGCCTGGTCGAGAAGGTCGAAGGCCGCGACATCTGAAGCGGGACGCATTCAGATCGACTCGTTCGCGGTCATTGCGAGACGGGCGGCTTGTCCGCCGTAGCCCGCAGGGCGCAGGCGGAAGCCCACCGAAGCAATCCGGAAAAGGAGGGGATCGCCACGCCCCCTGCGCCGTCTCGCGATGACGGCGAGGAGGTGAGCACGCGTGAACTCATGGCGCTGGAGCATTTTCAGGAAAAGTGGAATCCGGTTTTCCGTCCGAAAATGCGACCACGCAAAAATCTAGAGCGCTTTCAGTTTCCATAGAAACTGAAAGCGCTCTAGAGGGGCAGGGAACAGATCGGCGTCTGACCCGAACTGATCAACCGGGCTTGGCGTCAAACGTCGCCCGCCTGCGTGGCGCCGACAAAGGCAATGCGCACCATGTTGGTCGCGCCCGGCGTGCCGAGCGGCACGCCCGCCACAATGATGATGCGCTGGCCGGCGGCGGCAAAGCCCTCCCTGAACGCGATCCGGCAGGCGCGGTCGACCATGTCGTCCTGGTCGCGCGCATCCTCCGCCACAACGCAGTGCACCCCCCACACCACGGCGAGCCGGCGCCCGGTCGAGACGTTGGGCGAGATCGCCACCGTCTGCGGTTTTGGCCGTTCGCGCGCCACGCGCAGGGCGGTCGAACCTGAGAAAGTCCAGCACACGATGGCGGCGAGATC
Source organism: Xanthobacteraceae bacterium (assembly GCA_036514935.1). GTDB lineage: Bacteria > Pseudomonadota > Alphaproteobacteria > Rhizobiales > Xanthobacteraceae > DATBWJ01. The sequence continues at coordinate 1,596 of DATBWJ010000095.1, read as the reverse complement.
GACCGTCTCGGCGATCTGGTGGGCCGCGGCGGCAATGGCGTCGGCGCCGGTGGGCTCCGGGTCGGCATGCTGGGCAGCGATGAGGGCGCGATAGGAAGGATCGGTCTCCACCTCCTCGGCGATGCGGTTCATGGTGGTGACCGCTTCGACCGGATACTGGCCGGCGGCCGACTCCGCCGACAGCATGACCGCGTCGGCGCCGTCGAAGATGGCGGTCGCCACGTCGGAGACCTCGGCGCGCGTCGGCATCGGGCTCGCAATCATCGACTCGAGCATTTGGGTGGCCACGACCACCGGCTTGCCCGCGCGCCGCGCCGCCCGCGTCATCAGCTTCTGCGCGCCCGGCACCTTCTCGACCGGCACCTCGACGCCGAGGTCGCCGCGCGCCACCATCAGCGCGTCGGCCAGATCGAGGATTTCGGCGAGGTGGACGAGCGCCTGCGGCTTCTCGATCTTGGCCATCACCGCCGCGCGCCCGCGCGCGATCTTCTTGGCCTCGGCCACGTCATCGGGGCGCTGGATGAACGAGAGCCCGATCCAATCGACGCCGGCGTCGAGCGCGGCGTCGAGGTCGGTGCGGTCCTTGGGCGTCAGCGCCGGCAGCGCGAGGGTGGTGTCGGGCAGGTTGATCCCCTTGCGCGCCGACAGCCGGCCACCGATCTCCACGCGCGCGGCGGCGCGCGCGGGCGACGTCTCGATCACGGTCAGCCGGACCTTGCCGTCGTCGAGCAGCAGCCGGTCGCCGGGCTTGAGCGCGGACAGGATTTCCGGGTGGGGCAGCAGGACGCGCTCGGGCGTGCCCGGCGCCGGATCGGAGTCGAACACGAAAGTGTCGCCCGCCTTGAGCATGACCGCGTCGGCCGCAAACTCGCCGATCCGCAGCTTGGGCCCCTGCAGGTCGGCGAGGATGCCGATCGGACGGCCGCGCTCGCGTTCGATGGCACGGATCGCCGCCACCAGATCGCGCATGCGATCGGGCGGCGTGTGGCTCATGTTGATGCGAAAGACGTCGGCGCCGGCAGCGAACAGCCGGTCGATGACAGCCGGTTGCGAGGAGGCCGGCCCCAGGGTGGCGACGATCTTGGTGCGCCGTTGACGCCTCATCGCGCCGGTGCTCCGATGGCCGGGCGCGGCGGTCCGTGCGAGGCGGCGGGCGGCACCGCCATCAAGGGCGTTCCCGGCAGCCGCGGCTGCTCGTTGGCCTCGGTCAACTGCACGGTCCAGGACTGCTGCTCGCCGGTGTCGACCTCGAAGAAGCCGCTGCGGTCATAGCCGCGCGCAAGGCAGTCCTCGGTGCCGCGCACGGTGAACTCCTTGTCGCGCGTGCACATGTAGGCCTGGCCCGACCATTCGCCGCCGCGGTCGTAGTCGACGGCATAGACGTAGTAGTAGCGGGCGACCAGCGCGCCGCGCAGCAGAGTCTCGCAACCTTGGGCGGGCAGGTTCCACCAGCCTTCGGTAGTCCAGCCGTCCTTGTCCTTATAGCCGATGGCGACGCCCACCCGGCTCGCGGTGTTGTTGCACAGGCGGAAATCGGCGAATGCCTGCAGCGGCCACAGCAGCGCGATCGCGAACAGCGCGAGCGCCGCGATGCGG
>DATBWJ010000094.1:0-4104 GCA_036514935.1 Xanthobacteraceae bacterium | reverse complement strand
GCTCGTCCTCAGCGATGGCCGCGAGGTGCGGCTGGCGATGATCGAAAGCCCGCCGCTCGCGCGCCCGCTCGCTGGCCCGCTCGCCCATGGCGACGCCGGCTTGCCGGGCGCGCGCGCAGCCCACGCCGCGCTCCTTGCGCTGGTCGCCGGGCGCGAGGTCAGCGTGGCACCGCTGACGCCGGCGAGCGACCGCTACGGCCGCGTGCTGGCGCGCGCCTATCTTTCCCGCGACGGGCGCTCGCGTTCCCTCGAAGCCGAGCTTGTTGCCACCGGCCACGCCTTCGTGTCGCCGTTCGCCGGCGATCGGGCGTGCGGGGAGGACCTGCGCGCCGCCGAGGGCAAAGCGCGAGCGGAAAAACTTGGACTATGGGGCGATCCGTATTATGAAATAAAGCAGGCTGATGACCCGGCTGCGGTGCTGGCTGCGCGGGGACGCTTCACGATCGTCGAAGGCCGGGTGGTGTCGGTACGCGAGAGCGGCGGCACTGTCTATGTGAACTTCGGCAGGCGGTGGAGCGAGGACTTCACCGTCACCATATTGAAACGAAGCCTGCGTCTGTTTGCGGCTGCCGGGTTGGAGCCGAGGACGCTTGCGGGCCGGCGGGTATTGGCGCGCGGCGTCATCGAGGAGCGAGGCGGTCCCTGGATCGAGGCGAGGCGGCCCGAGCAGATTGATTTTTTGGACCGGTGAGGGCGCACGGTGTTGATCTCAAGGCATGGCTGGAAGGGCAGGCGCCCGTTCAGGCTCGCCGTCATCGCCGGCGCCGTGTGGCTTGCCGGCTGCGCGGCCTACCTGCCGCCGAGCGAGCGCGACATCTCGCTGCCCGGCCCCCCGGCGCAGGCGGAACGACAGACGCCGGTGCAGCGCGAGCACCAGCGCATTCTCGCCGTCTACGGCGGCATCTACGAGAACGCGCGGCTGCACGCCCTGGTCGCCCAAACGGTCGATCGGCTGGTGGCCGCCTCCGAGCGGCCGGACCTGAAATATCGGGTCACCATCCTCAACTCGCCCGCGATCAATGCGTTCGCCCTGCCTTCCGGCCAGCTTTACGTGACGCGCGGCCTTTTGGCGCTCGCCAACGACAGTTCCGAGCTCGCCTCGGTCCTCGCCCATGAGATGGCGCATGTGATCGCCGACCACGCTGCGATCCGACAGGACCAGGCCCGGCAGGCGGCGATCGTCAGCCGCGTGGTGAGCGATGTGCTGAGCGATCCCATGACGGGCGCGCTTGCGCTCGCCAAGTCGAAGATCGCGCTGGCGAGCTTTTCGCGCGCGCAGGAACTGGAGGCCGACGGCATCGGGATCGCGATTGCGGCGCGCGCCGGCTATGATTCCTTCGGCGGCGCGCGCTTCCTCACGGCCATGGGACGCAACGCCGAGCTAAAATCGAGCGGCGGACCTGACCCGCGCTCGCTCGATTTCATGTCGTCCCATCCCGCGACACCCGAGCGCATCAAGAATGCGCAGCTCAACGCCCGCCACTACACCGCACCGGGAGCGGGCGAGCGCGACCGGGCGGGCTATCTCGCCGCGCTCGACGGCGTCGTCTACGGCGAGGACCCCGCCGACGGCTTCGTGCGCGGGCGGGGCTTCATCCATCCCAGGCTGGGCTTCACGTTCATGGCGCCGGAGGGATTCTCGCTGGAGAACACCGCCCAGGCGGTGCTCGGGGTGCGGCAAGGCGGCAGCGAGGCGATGCGGCTCGACGTGGTGCGCGTGCCGGCCGAGCAGAGTCTTGCGGCCTATCTGGTCTCGGGCTGGCTTGACAACGTCGACCCGCGAACGGTGGCCGACGTGACCATCAACGGATTTCCGGCGGCGACCGCCACCGCCCGAGGCGAGCAATGGTCGTTCCGCCTCTATGCCGTCCGCTTCGGCAGCGACGTCTACCGCTTCATCTACGCCGCCCGCGACGCGACGCCCGCGATCGACCGGACCTTTCGGGAATCAGTGGAAACGTTCCGCCGCCTGAGCCTCACCGAGATCGAGACCGCCCGCCCGCTGCGGCTCAAGATTATCACGGTGCGGCCCGGGGATGCGGTCGAGGCAATCGCGCACCGTTACATGGCTCATCTCGATCATGCGACAGCGCGCGTGCGCGTGCTCAACGGCCTTGGCTCCGCCGACTATTTGAGGGCCGGCGAGTCGCTCAAGATCGTCGTCGAGTAGCCGCGCTGCTTGCAGAGGGCCGACCGCGATTCGGCAGTTTCGGGTATTGGGGCAAAGCGGGGACAGCCGAGCGCCGAATGCGCGCGACCCTGACGCAAAAGCCCGGCTCAGCAGCCGGGCTTTCGAGCTTCGCAGAAGAAGGAGCCGTCCTCAGGCGGCCACTTCCTCGACCACCTCCTCGGCTGCGCCCTTGGGGACGCCGCGGCGGGGGCCCTTGGCCAGCGCCGCCTCGATTTCCTTGATCGCCTCGGTCTCGGTCACGCGCTGAACCGCCGAGATTTCGCGCGACAGCCGGTCGAGCGCCGCCTCGTAGAGCTGGCGCTCGCTGTAGGACTGCTCGGGCTGGCTCTCGGACCGGTAGAGATCGCGCACGACCTCGGAAATCGCGACGATATTGCCCGAATTGATCTTGGCCTCATATTCCTGCGCCCGGCGCGACCACATCGTGCGCTTGACGCGCGCGCGACCCTTGAGCGTCTCGAGCGCGCGCTTGACGATCGGCGCGTCGGCGAGCTTGCGCATTCCGACCGCGGCAGCCTTGATGGTTGGCACCCGCAGCGTCATCTTGTCCTTCACGAAATTGATGACGAACAATTCGAGCTTGTAGCCGGCGACCTCTTGTTCCTCGATGCCGACGATCTGCCCCACCCCATGAGCCGGATAGACAATGAACTCACTCAGTTTGAAACCATGTCGTTGGGTCGTCTTCTTGGCGGTCACCTGCGCAACTCCTTGACCTCCCGGCCGGCGGCCGGTCGGTTTTGCTACGGAGACCCCGGTACGGCGGGTGCCGCGCGGGGCACGGGCAGTCCTGCGACGATTGGCCGAGGACAGCTTGGCGGTCTTCTTGGACCTATGACGCGTCTTGCCTGCCACTGTTGTTGCGTAGAAGTTTACGCCCCCGTTCGACGGTTCCTCTTAAGCGCCCCGAAAAAATATGCTCCCCGCAGGGAGCGCTCGGAGCCGTTGTGTCATTATTATTCATTGCGAAAATCAATATAACACATTTTGCGCCCGAATCAATGGGTTGCGGCGCATACGAAGACGTTCGGACACCATTTTCCGCTGGTTCTGCCGCGCCCTCGGCCGGGTTCGGTCGGTGGCCAGGTCGGTCAGCCGAGCCCGGGGGGCGGAGCCAGGCCGCACGGGGCGCCAAGCCCAGTTAATGGCGCTTGAACTCAGTCGCCGCTGCCCGGTTCCGGAGAAAAATATTTCTCAAACTTGTCCGGCTCCCCCTCCCATTGTTTGGCGTCCGGCGGAGGGGTCTTCTTGGCCGTGATATTGGGCCACGATTTGGCAAAATCCGCGTTGATTTTCAGCCACTTCTCCTGCCCAGGCTCGGTGTCCGGCTTGATCGCATCGACCGGGCATTCAGGCTCGCAAACACCACAGTCGATGCACTCGTCGGGGTGAATGACGAGCATGTTCTTGCCTTCGTAGAAGCAGTCGACCGGGCATACTTCCACGCAGTCCATGTACTTGCACTTAATGCAGCTTTCGTTGACGATGTAGGTCATTGCCTGCTCCGGCCGGCAAGATTTTTCGCGCTTGCTAACGCATGCGGGAGTCCGGTGCAAGAGACGCCCGTTGCGATGCGTTCGCAATCCGATCCGCACCTGTCCTCGTCCGCTCGCCGCTCCTGCCCGCCGCGGGGCTCATTTGTGCTGGCTTTGCCCAGGGCATGAAGCACGCCGGGCGGTGTCAGCCGGCAACGACGCGCCGACGTCCTCGTAAAGGCCACGGGCCGTCCCGGCGGACCCGCGGCGCGGCGCAAGTCCCACGACCTTCAGCACCCGCACCCGCCGGTCAAGCGCGATGGTCAGGACGTCGCCGGGTTTTACCGGCCGAGCGGCGGTCTCGACACGCCGGCCGTTGACCCGCACGTAGCCCGCAGCCACCAGGGTGGCCGCGGTGCGGCGGGTGCGCACGACGCG
>DATBWJ010000093.1:0-9662 GCA_036514935.1 Xanthobacteraceae bacterium | reverse complement strand
GCGCGCCGTCGGCAGCGCGCTGGCACTCGCGCCAGCGCGCGCGGGCGCTCGATTCGGCCTCGCCCGTTGTGGCAACGTCCGCCTCGGCGGCTGCCGCAATCCGGCGCCGCGCTTCCGCCTCGGCGCGGGCTGCGAGCAGCTCCGCCTCGATGTCGGCAAGACGATTGCGTTCGGCAAGCCGCCGGGCAGCGCTGGTCGGCGCATGGGCGGCCACCGCAAAACCGTCCCAGCGCCAAAGATCGCCCTCGCGCGACACCAGCCGCTGGCCGGGCCGCAGCAGCTTGGCGAGCACAGGCCCCTCAGCGCGCGCGACCACGCCGATCTGGGCCAGCCGGCGCGCCAACTCGGGCGGGGCGGTCACATGGCCGGCCAGCGATTCGGCGCCGCCGGGAAGCGCCGGATCGCCGTCGGCGGCCGCGCCTGCCCAGTGCATGGGCGCGCTCGGCTCGATCGGCGCTTCGAGATCATCGCCGAGCGCTGCACCGAGCGCCGTCTCAAAACCTTTCTCGACCGTCAAAAGGTCGATCATCGGCGGCCACATCTTCTTTGCGTCGACGTGGAGCACCTTGGCGAGCGTGCGCGCCTCGGTTTCGAGCCGGTGGACCCTGCGTTCGGCCTCATTCAATGGCTGGCGGGCGACATCAAGCGCCTGACGGGCGGCGGAGTGGGCAGCCTCCGCGCGCAGCGCCGCCGCTTCGGCCTCCGCCAGCGCGAGTTGCGCCGCCTGCGCCGCCACCGCCAGCGCCGACAGGTCGCCCGCGGCTGCCGGCTCCACCCGCAGCCGGTCCAGCTCCGCCTCGACCTCGGCGATCTCGCGGCCGACCTTGACCCGCTTGTCGGCTGACTCACGCGCCGCGGCTTCCAATTGCGATCGGCGGGCGCTGAGCTCCGCCAATGCCGCCGTCAACTCGCCCGACCGCTTCTCGGCCTCGTTGAGCGCGGCCTCCGAGGCCACCGCGCGCGCCTCGACCGCCGCCCGCCGTTCGGCAGCCGCCGCCATCTCCTGGCCAAGCGTTGCCTGTTCGGAGGCGAAGCGGTCCACCGCGGCCGCCGCGTCAGCGGCGAGTCTTCCCTCGCGATCGATATCCTCGGAAAGCTGCACCATCCTGCGGTCGATCTCCGCCATGCGTTCCCTGGCGCGCGCCTCCTCGCGATCGAGGGTCTCGCGTGCGACCGTGAGGCGATGCAGGGCGGCGGCGGCCTTGGCCTCCGCCTCGCGGAGGGCGGGCAGTGCGGCGGCGGCGTTGGCCTGCGCCGTCGCCGCCTCGGCTTGGGCGGCGGCGCGCTCAGCCACCGCGCGCACCGCGAGGTTGTGCGCGTGCTCGGCCTCGGCTGCCTCGCCCTGCGCACCGACAAAGCGCAGATAAAACAGGCTGGCCTCGGCCCGGCGGACCTGCTGCGAGACCGTTCGATAGCGCACCGCCTGGCGCGCCTGGCGCTTGAGCGCATCGATCTGAGCGGCGAGCTGCGCAATGACGTCTTCCAGCCGGGCGAGGTTGTGCTCGGCGGCGTGCAGGCGAAGCTCGGCCTCATGGCGGCGGGCATGCAGGCCCGAAATGCCGGCCGCCTCTTCGAGCACCCGGCGGCGCTGGTCGGGCTTGGCCTGGATGATCTCGCCAATGCGGCCCTGGTGCACCAGCGCCGGGGAGCGTGCGCCGGTCGAGGCGTCGGCGAACAGAAGTTGCACGTCGCGCGCGCGCACCTCGCGGCCGTTGATGCGGTAGGTCGACCCGGCCTCGCGCTCGATGCGGCGCGAGACATCGAGCACGTCCTCGCCATTGAACTGGGCCGGCGCCGAGCGGTCGCGGTTGTCGATGCGGATCGCCACTTCGGCACTGTTGCGCGGGGGGCGCATGCCGGTGCCAGAGAAGATCACGTCTTCCATGTCGGCTGCGCGCATCGCCTTGTGCGAGGCCTCGCCCATCACCCAGCGCAGGGCCTCGACGAGGTTCGACTTGCCGCAGCCGTTGGGCCCGACCACGCCGGTGAGGCCCGGCTCGATCAGGAAGTCGGTCGGCTCGACGAAGGACTTGAAGCCGATGAGGCGCAGCCGCGTCAGCTTCATGTCCGGTCGCTTTCCGTCACGCGTGCGCGCAAGGGCGCGCCACTATCAGAGAGAATCGGTCCCTGGCTCGGGCCCGATGGGGTCGAGGTGTGCCGCATTTGGCCGACAATGAATCGTCAATTGAGTCTCGGCAAGAGTCCCTTGCGGAATTTTCGGCGAGCCCGGCTGGGACGGCTGGCCGGCCGCTTGCGGTCTCGTCGAAGGGAGAAAACGCCGTCTATGCCTTGAGATAGGGCTCGATCTCTTTTTCGATTTCCTCGATCGTCAGGGCCCCGACCAGCCGTTTGCCGTTGATGAAGAAGGTCGGGGTCGAGTTGACGCCGAGCCGGCTGGCGGCGCGGTCGCGCACCTTCTGGATGCCGTCCAACACCTGCTGATTCTTCAGGCAGGCGGTGAAGGTATCCTGGGTGTACCCCGCCTGTTTGGCGACGTTGAACAGCGGCTGCAGCGGGTTGTTCACGGCCCACTGGCTCTGGGTGCTGAATAGCAGGTCGACGATCGGAAAATACCGCTCCTTGTCGGCGCAGCGCGCCAGCATGAAGGCGCCGGCCCCCAGTGCGTCGAATGGAAACTCGCGAAAGATGAACCGCACCTTGCCGGTGTCGATATAGCGTTCCTTGAGCTTTGGCAGTGTCTGCTCGTGGAAGCGGGCGCAATGCGGGCACGTCATCGAGGCATATTCGATGATGGTGACCGGGGCGTTGTCCGCGCCGAGCGCCATCTCTCCGAGGGGGCCGGCTTCAGCGAGGTCGGCCTGCGACACGGTCGCTTGCGCCCGGGCGGCGTCGGTCCATCCCCCCGAAAACGCCGCTGCGGCAGCGAGGAGGAGGACGCCGACAAGAAATGCGCGAGAAGTGGTCACGGAACACCTCCGTGGAGACGACCTGTTATCATCGGTAGCGTGTGGGACCGAAAGTGGCAATGTCGGGCCGCTGCCGCCAAGGCGACCTCACATTCGTTTGACTGCGGCGCCGAGCCGGCCGAGCGCCGCGCGCAAGTCCTCGTCGGCGATGTCAAGCCCCTGGGCGATGCGCCGGGCCGTCTCCGGGTCCGGTGGCGGGCGCGGATGCCTTTTGGGGCGGCGCACCAGCGGCGCCTGGCGCAACGCCAGCCGGTCGACCGCCTGCCAGCCAAAGAACCGGTTCACGCGCTCGATGATCACGCCCGACAGGTGCTGAATCTCGATTGCCGCCGGCCCCTCGACCCGCAGCACCAGCGTGGCCGGCTCGGCCGCGGTCCGATCGGGGCGCTGCGGCCATTGCATGCGGATCGGCTCGCAATGGGCGGAAATCTCCTCGCCGACGATCTCGGGCCAGTGAGTGACGATCTCGCGCGCTGCAAAGCCTTGGCGCGCGAAGGCATCGGCGAGACACTTGCCGATGAGGTCGGCGAGCGGGCGGGCGTTGGATCGAACGGGCTTGTTCATGGCGCGAGGGTCTGCCATCGGTGAGGCATGACGGTAGCAGGCAATCGCGCGCGGCAAAAGAAATCCGCGCAACTGTCCAAGCCAGACGACACAAGGTTGCCTCAAGGTCCCGATCCCGCCGCGCTGCTGGCCTGGTACGACCGCCATCGCCGCAGGCTGCCGTGGCGCGCGGACGACGGGGAAGCCGTCGATCCCTACCGGGTGTGGTTATCGGAGATCATGTTGCAGCAGACCACGGCGGGGACGGTGGCGCCCTACTACCAACGCTTCCTCGCGCGCTGGCCGACGCTGGAGGTGCTCGCGGCGGCGAGCCTTGATGAGGTTTTGCGCGCCTGGGCCGGGCTCGGCTACTACGCGCGCGCCCGCAACCTGCACGCCTGCGCGCGCGCCGTCATGGATTGCCACGGGGGCCGCTTCCCCGACAACGAGGCGGCGCTGGCGCGCTTGCCAGGCGTCGGGCCATACACGGCCGGCGCCATCGCGGCCATCGCGTTCGGCCGGCCCGCGGCTGCGGTCGATGGCAACGTCGAGCGGGTGGTAGCTCGTCTTTACGCCGTTGAGCAGCAGCTTCCGACCGCCAAGCCGATGATCCGCCGGCTCGCACGAGCGCTGACGCCGGCCGAGCGCGCAGGCGATTTCGCCCAAGCGCTCATGGACCTCGGCGCGAGCGTGTGCACGCCGCGGGCTCCCGCCTGCGCGCGGTGCCCCTGGAACGATGCCTGCGCTGCGTACGCGCGCGGCGAGGCCGAGAGTTTCCCGCGCAAGGCGGCGAAGCGACGGGGCCGCCTGCGGCGCGGCGTGGCCTTCGTGGCGGTGCGCGCGGACGGCTCGCTACTCGTGCGCACGCGGCCGGCCAGCGGCCTCTTGGGCGGCATGACCGAGGTGCCGACGAGCCCCTGGACCGCCAAGTTCGACGAGGAGCGCGCGCTTGAGGATGCGCCGCTCCCCGCGTGCTGGCGGCGTGCGCCGGACGCCGTCACCCACATGTTCACCCATTTCCCGCTCGAACTCCTGGTCTATGTGGCCAAGGCGCCGGCGGGCACGGCGGCGCCCGCCGGCATGCGCTTCGTGGCGCTCAGCGATCTCGACGGCGAGCCGCTGCCCGTCCTCATGCGCAAAATCCTCGCGCGGGCCGATTTCGAGCGCGTGATGGGCGCGAGAAGGGATCGGGCAACCGCTTCCGGCAATCCATCGGGATGGTAAGGTTGCGCAAGCGGGGTCATTGCGGAGGGAGCACGGGAATGCAGGTCGAACGTCATGAGGTCGGGCCGCGCATGAGCCAGATCGTGGTGCACGGCGACACGGTCTATCTCGCCGGCGTCGTTGCGCGCGAGAGCGCCGGCAGGAGCGTCGCCGAACAGACGAGCGAAATCCTGGCGACCATCGAGCGCTATCTGGCGCAGGCCGGGACGGACAAGAGCAGGCTCCTGACCGCCAACATCTGGCTCAGCGATATCGCGACCTTCAACGAGATGAACGCTGTGTGGGACGCCTGGGTGTCGCCCGGCAACACGCCCGCGCGCGCGACGGTCGAAGCCAAGCTCGCCGTGCCGGGCCTCAAGGTCGAGATCATGGTGACGGCGGCGAGGTGAGCGCGTCAGCCCTCGTTCCGCGCGCACCACGGCGGCACTTGATCCAAGCTGGAAAGACCGTTGAGAGCAGGGACCAGCTACTCGGCGGCGAGGGATATCTGGGCGCGGAACGTGGCCCGCAGCGTATCGATCGAGACGAAGCCCGCCTCGGTCTCGACCTGCCAGAACGTCCAGCCCTTGCAGGCGTCGAGCCCCTCCGTTTTCCCGCTTGTATGTCTTGCTGACTCGGCAAGCGTTCTGGCGGGCGCGTTGGTGAAGGGCGTTGTCAGGTATAACGTTCCACGCTACAAATCCAGCCGATGCGCATCCGAAGCTTCCGCCACAAAGGTGTCCGGCGGCTTTATCAATCCGGCGACCGGGCGGGCGTTTCGCCCAAGCTTCTGGTGCGAATCACGGACATTCTCGCCATCATCGAGGCCGTCCCGCAGGTAACTCGAATCGAGACGTTTCCTGGCCTTCGGTTGCACCGGTTGAGAGGTGATCGCGCGGGATGGTGGTCGGTGTCGGTTAGCGGCAACTGGCGGATGATCTTTCGTGTCGACGGAGACGAGGTTGTCGATCTCGACCTCGTCGATTACCACTGAGGAGAAAACCAGATGATGAAGAATCCGCCCCATCCCGGTGGCATCATTCGCCGTCAGGTCATTGAGCCGCTCGGCCTCACGGTGACGAGAGCGGCAAGAGCCCTTGGCGTGAGCCGTCCTTCAATCTCGAACCTGCTGAACGAGCGAGTCGCGCTGTCGCCGGAGATGGCGATCCGTATCGAGAAGGCGTTCGGCGTCGACATGGAAACGCTGATGGCGCTGCAGCATTCCTATGACGTCGCCGCGGCGCGCGCGCGCGCCAGATCGATCAACGTCATGCGGTTCAAGGCGGTGCCCGCAAAATCCGCCAAGCGGCGGCAGGCGGCCTGATTGCTCATCCCGCCCTCGTCTCAGCCCTGATCTCCGCGCGCAGCGTATCGATCGAGACGAGGCCCGCCTCGGTTTCGACGTGCCAGAAGGTCCAGCCGTTGCAGGCTTCGAGGCCCTGCGCGCGCGCGCCGATGCGGTGGATCGAGCCGACGGCCTCGCCGAGGCTGATGGCGCCGTCCGCGCGCACCAGCGCCTTCACCTGGCGCCGGCCGTCCACCAGCACGTCGCCGGGCAAAACAAGCCCACGCTCGATGAGCGCGGAGAACGGCACGCGCGGGGCCGCGCGCGCGGTCATGAACGGCGCGAGCGTGGCGGCGGGCAGCGGTTCGACGGCGGCGATGCGCGCCGCGGCGGCGCGCGCATAGGCGGCCTCGCGCTCGATGCCGACAAAACGGCGACCCAGGCGCTTGGCCACCGCGCCGGTCGTGCCACTGCCGGCAAAGGGGTCGAGCACCAGGTCGTCCACGCATGAAGTGGCAAGAATGACGCGGGCGAGCAGCGCTTCCGGCTTCTGGGTGGGATGCAGCTTGCCGCCCTCGGACGTCTTGAGCCGCTCGGCGCCGGTGCACAGAGCAATGGTCCAGTCCGAGCGCATTTGCAGGTCGTCATTGCCGGCCTTGAGGGCTTCGTAGTTGAACGTGCAGCCCTTGGCGCCGGCCTCGCGCGCCGCCCAGATCAGCGTCTCGTGGGCATTGGTGAAGCGGCGGCCGCGGAAATTCGGCATCGGGTTCGCCTTGCGCCAGATCACGTCGTTGAGCAGCCAGAAGCCGAGATCCTGGAGGATGGCGCCGACGCGGAAAATGTTGTGGTAGGAGCCGATCACCCACAGCGTCGCGTTGCGCTTCATGACGCGGCGGCACGCCAGCAGCCAGGCGCGCGTGAAATCGTCGTAGGCGGAAAAGCTCGAAAACTTGTCCCAGTCCTCGTCGACGGCATCGACGCGCGAATCGTCCGGCCGCTTGAGATCGCCCTTAAGCTGGAGATTGTAAGGCGGATCGGCGAAGACGAGATCGACGCTTGCCGCCGGCAGCTTGGCCATCTCTGCAACGCAATCGCCGACCAGGACTTGCGCCGATTGCGAGAACGCAGATGTCACGCGGGGCGTCCGACGGGACGCCCCGCGACGCGACTCAACCATGACTCAGAACTCTGACTCAGGCGACGCGGTCGGCGACGCGGGACCTACAACCGACAGGTCGAATGATGGCGGGCCAAGGTAAAAATCGGCTTAATCGCGCATGCGCGCGCCTGGGCAAGTTTTGCCGGGTCGCTATATTGGATCGGGTTCGGAAACGTTTGCGCGACTACGATCCGAGTGCGCGTTTGCGCTCGTCAGCTTGGGCGGCTCTGCTTCGTCCGGCATGGCGGCAGAGTGACGCGGGTTCCTCGAAGAGGAGGCCAATGCATGCGGTGGGATGACTTCCGTCGCAGCGAGAACGTGGAGGACGCGCGCGAGGGCGGGTTCGGCCTGCCCGGCGGCATCGGCATTCCCGCCGGCGGGCTCGGTCTCGGCACCGTCATCATCCTCGGTCTCATCGGCTGGGCGCTCGGCATCGACCCGAGCCTGCTGATCGGCGGCGCCGAAATCCTCAGCGGCAGCCAGCCGCGTTACGAGCAGCCGTTCGATCGCTCGCGCGCCTCCCGCAATGCTCTACCCAACGATCAGACGGGCCAGTTCGTGGCGGCCGTGCTCGGCGACACCGAAGACCAGTGGAGCGAGATATTCGCCAACAACGGACAGCGCTATCGCAAGCCCCGGCTGCGGCTCTACGCGGGGCAGGAGCCGACGCCTTGCGCGTACGCGCAAGCCGCGATGGGTCCGTTCTATTGCCCGCGCGACGAGCGCATCTATCTCGATACGTCGTTCTTCCGCGACATGCGCGTGCGCTTCCGCGCCTGTTCGAGCGAAAAAGCCTGCGAGTTCGCCCAGGCCTATGTGATCGCCCACGAGGTCGGCCATCACGTGCAGAACCTCCTGGGCATCCTGCCGCGGGCGCAGGAGAGGCAGCAGGCGGCGCGCAGCCGGGCGGAGGCGAACCGGTTGCAGGTGCGGGTCGAGCTGCAGGCCGACTGCTTCGGCGGGCTGTGGGCCAGCCGTTCCAACAAGCGACGCGAGTTCATCGAGCCCGGCGATGTCGATCAGGCGCTGCGGACCGCGGCGGCCATCGGCGATGACCGGCTCCAGAGGCAGACGCAGGGCCAGGTGGTGCCCGACTCCTTCACCCATGGCACCTCGGAGCAGCGCAAGCGCTGGTTCATGATCGGATTCAAGGAAGGCACGATCGCCGCCTGCAACACGTTCGTGGCGGAGCGGCCGTAAAGGCCGTTCGTCAATCCACACCACGCCTATGGAGCACATGAGATGAAACTCATTCCACCCGCCGCGCTCAGCTTCCTCTTGTTTGCTGCTGGAACAGCCCTCGCCCAGTCGCATCAGCCCTATGCCGGGATGCACACGCGCCCGATCAAGGCGTTGTCCGAGGAACAGGCCGCCGACCTCAAGGCCGGGCGCGGGATGGGGCTTGCGCTCGCCGCCGAACTCAACGGCTATCCCGGACCGCTGCATGTGGTGGAGCTTGCCGATCAGCTACGCCTGTCGGCGGAGCAGCGCGCGAACGTCCAACAAATGTTCGACGCCATGAAGGCCGAGGCGATCCCGCTTGGCGAGAAGCTCATTGCCCAAGAGGCCGAGCTCGACCGGCTGTTCGCAAGCCGTACGGTGACGCCGGAAAACCTTGCGGCGGCGACCGCCGTGATCGGCGCAACGCAAGGCGCGCTGCGCAGCACGCACCTTAGGTATCATCTCAAAACCACTGCGCTTCTCACGCCCGCGCAGATGCAGGCATACGCGGAGCTGCGCGGCTATGCCGGCCGCACGTCAGCGCCGACGAACCGCCACGGTCACTGAGGTCCGCCATGTCCGGAATCGACGAAACCAAGCCGTTCGTGCCGCTGAAGATCGCGGTTCTGACCGTCTCCGACACGCGCTCGTTTTCCGACGACAAGTCGGGCACGACGCTGGCCGAGCGCATCGAGAAGGCGGGCCACGTGCTCGCCGACCGCGCGATCGTCACCGACGACGTCGAGAAAATCCGCGCGCAGGTGAAAAAGTGGATCGCCGAGCCCGCGATCGACGTCATCATCACCACCGGCGGCACCGGCTTCACCGGCCGCGATGTCACGCCCGAGGCGCTTGAGCCGCTGTTCGAGAAGCGCATGGAGGGCTTCTCCACGCTCTTCCTGATGGTGAGCTACCAGAAGATCGGCACCTCGGCGATCCAGACGCGCGCGACCGCGGGCGTTGCGGGGGCGACCTACATTTTCTGCCTGCCCGGCTCGCCCGGCGCCTGCAAGGACGCCTGGGACGACATCCTCGTGCACCAGCTCGATTACCGCTACCAGCCCTGCAATTTCGTCGAGATCATGCCGCGCCTCGACGAGCACTTGCGGCGCGGGAAGGCGCGGGGAGCGACGGCGTAGGCGGCGAGTTTTCGAGCGCCGGCGCGTTGCCATTGCGGCTGCCGTGGCCTTGGACTTGACCGTGGTCAAGGCGGCGCTCGCGCCTTGGGGATCGAATTGTCGCCCGCGGGAACCATCGCGCGCCTTGCGCAAGAGGGACGGCGACGCCGGTCGGAAAAGATGGCGAAAGTTAGAACCACCTGCCG
>DATBWJ010000092.1:0-3796 GCA_036514935.1 Xanthobacteraceae bacterium | reverse complement strand
CGACCGGCCACGTTCGGTCGCGGCGGGTCGGGCCGCCGCGGTTCAGCCGATCACGCCGGCGCCGCCAAAGCGCTCCTTCCAGAGGGGCAAGACCTCTCGGTTGAACACGTTGTCGGGAACATCGCCGGCCAGCGCCGTGATGATCGAGCGGGCAGCCCACTCGATGCCGGGGCCGAGCTGGGCGTCCTCGTTGAACGAGGCCGAATGCGGCGACAACAAAACCTTGTCGCCCAAGCGGCGGAGCGGGGACTCCGCCGGCAGCGGCTCCTGCGCGAAGGCGTCGATGGCGGCGGCGCGCAGCTTGCCCTGCGCCAGCGCGCGCGCCAGCGCCGCCTCGTCGATCAGCCCGCCCCGCGCCGCATTGATGAGGATTGCGGTGGGCTTCATCAGGGCCAGTTCGCGCTCCCCCATCATGCCGCGGGTGTCCCGGGTCAGCGGGCAATGGAAGGTCACGACGTCGGATTCGCGCAGCAGCGTGGTGTAGTCGACCGCCTCGACGCCCGCGAGCAGAAAGCGCGCGGGCTCGATCAGAGGGTCGTAGGCGATGACGCGCACGCGCCAGGGCGCCAGCAGATTGGCGACGCGCGTGCCGATGCGGCCGAGCCCGAGGATTCCGATCGTGAGGCCGGGCCGGCGATCGGACTGGCGCGCGCCGACATAGACCGAAGTCAGGTGGGGTTCGCGCCATTGTCCCGCCCGGACGGCGGCATCGCGCTCCCGCACCCGTTTCAGCAGCGCCAGCATCATCGCCAATGTCGACTCGGCAACGCCGAAGCAGTTGGCCTCGGTCGGAGCGTGGCACACCATGATGGCGAGGTCGGTGGCGGCATCGGTATCGATGTCGTCGACGCCCGCGGTGTATTTTGCGATGACGCGCAGGCGCTGGCAGCCTTCGAGCATCGAACGATCGAGCGCGAGCGTGCGGCTGTAGCTGCCCATCAAGGCCACCGCCTCGCGCGCCGCCGCCAGGAAGCCGGCGCGGTGGTCGCCCGGCGTTTGCCATTCCTTGTCGCCGAAGGCGACTTCCAGGCCGGCGTTCAGGAGCGCATCGATGATTTCTTTCGGCTCCTCGCGCGGTGCGTAAAGCAGGATTTTGGGGCGGGACATCGGATTTTTCTAAAGCAGTGGCGGGCCGGGGGCCGCCGCCGGTGATGAACAAGTGTGGGCAGGCGAGCGCCCATCGTCAAGCGCCCGCCGCCATGCCTTGCATTTGAACGCCGTGGGCAGCCCGTTGGTGCGCGGGATCGCACGCCCCGTCATTCACGCACGAAGGCCGGCGCGGACCAAGGCCGCCCGCGACAGTCGGTGGATGCGAGTTGATCCGTCAGTTGGTGTTGCGCCAGGCGCGATCGACGCTCCACGCGCCGCCCCCGGCGAAGACGAGGTAGAGAAAGACGAAGCAATAGAGGATGGCGGCGTCGCCGCCGTTGAGCAGCGGATAGATGCTGCGCGGCGCGTGCGACATCCAGTAGGCGACCGCCATCTCGCCGGACAGGATGAACGCCACCGGTCGCGTGAACAGGCCAAAGAACAGCAGAATGCCGCCGACGACTTCGAGCGCCCCGGCAAGCCCCAGAAGCGAGTACAGGTCCGGTCCGCTGCCGCTGGCGCGCGGCGGGAAGTTGAAGAGCTTCTGACTACCGTGCGCGAAAAAGATCAGCGCCGAGACGAGGCGCAGGATGCTGAGCACCCGCGGGGCCCAGGCATCGAGTTGATCATTGATTGCCATGTCGTCATCCTCCTGGTCGTTTCCCTTGAATATTTACGAGGCGGTCGAGCGCCTGTTCTGTACGCGCGACCATGCCGCCGCGCGCCGATTCGGACGCGCGACGAATGGCCGCGGACGGCCGGCTATGCTAGCCTCGCTCGGCCGCCAAGGCGAGGCTGAACGGGGAGGATAATGGCAACGGTGGTTCTTGCGCATGGCGCCTGGTCGGCGGCCTGGGCCTGGAAGAAGGTGCGGCCGCTGATGAGGGCGGCCGGTCACGAGTTCTTCACGCCGACCTATACCGGTCTCGGCGAGCGCGAGCACCTGGCGAACCCCTCGAACGATCTCGAGACCCACATCGAGGACGTGCTGGGCGTGATCCGGGCGGAGGAGCTGAGCGCGGTCGTCCTTCTCGGCCACAGCTATGGCGGCATGGTCGCCACCGGCGTCGCCGATCGCGCGCGCGAGCGCATGGCCCAAGTCATCTACCTCGACGCCTTCGTGCCCAAGGACGGCCAGGCGCTCATCGACCTCGCGCCCGATGACCATCGCCGCCGCATTCTGGAAGGGGCGCGCTCCGGCGACGGATGGCGCGTGCCGCCCAACCCGATCCCGCCGGATACCGCGCCGGAGGACGTCGACTGGATCATGAGGCACCGGCGCCCCATGTCGATCAAATGCTTCGAGCAGCCGCTCGGCCTGCAGGGCGAGCTAGCGCTGCCGCGCGCCTACATCTATTGCAAGCGCATTGCGCCCGGCGATCCCTTTCGCCCGTTCGCCGAGCGCGCCAAGACCGAGAGCGGCTGGCGCTACTACGAGCTCGACGCCAGCCACAGCCCGAACGTCACCGCGCCGAAGGCGCTGGTGAAGCTCATCAACGAGGTCGTCGCGAGCGCGCCGCGGCTCGACTGACCTCAGGATCGGCATGACCCGGCCCGGCTCCCCGCGCCAGCAGGGGTCTTGCGCGGAAGGCGGCGCCATGACACCTGCGGCTCATCGTGGCGCAACGCCCGGGATCACGATGCTGCCTGTTCTGCGCACGCTTTATTTCGAGGACCTCTCGGTCGGAATGACCGAGCACCTCGCGCGCACGGTTTCCTCCTCCGACGTGATCGGGTTCGCCGAGGTGACCGGCGACCGCAACCCCATCCACCTGTCCGAGCATTTCGCCGCCAGAACCTCGTTCGGCACGCGCATCGCCCACGGCCTCTACACCGCGAGCCTGATTTCCGCCCTGCTCGGAACGCGGCTGCCGGGGCCGGGCGCCGTCTACATTTCGCAGACCCTCAATTTTCGCGCGCCCGTCCGGATTGGCGACACGGTGAAGGTGACCGTCACCGTCGTCGAGCTGGTGCCCGAGCGCCAGCATGCGCGGCTTGCCTGTACCTGCCGCGTCAAGGACGAGGTCGTGCTGGAGGGGGAAGCGTTGGTGAAGGTGCCCTCGGCCAAGTCGCGGCGTCCGCCGCCCCGCCTGTGAGGCGCGGCCGCCAGCACCGGAGAGCGGCGCCATCTCGCTTGAACTCGACTTCCGATTGCACGAGACTGCGCGCGTGGCGGGCCCGCGCGCGCCGAACCAGCGCCGGCAACGAGCAGGCTTCGAGCTTGCGCAGACTTCACACCAGTTCATGACCGCCCTTGGCTCTCGTCACGGCCAGGAACGCGGCAGCGTGGGAGGACACACCATGACCAGCATGCACGTGAATCGGCGAGCGCTTCTGGCCGGCTCGGCCGCCATCGCCGCCTCCGGCGCCCTCGTGCGCGGGCGTCCGGCAGCGGCCGCCGCCCCCAAGACCGGCCAGCAGGTCCCGGGCCTCCATCGCGTCACGGTCGGCGACATCGAAGTGACCGCCGTGCTCGATGGCCATCTCGATATTCCCGCCAACATGTTCCCGAAGGCCGACCCGCCGGGTATCGAGCGCCTGCAGAAGGACGCGTTCGCGCCGCTCGGCGACAAGCTGCGCGCGCCGGTCAACGGCTACCTCGTCAACACCGGTGACAAGCTGATCCTGGTCGACGGCGGCACGGGCGGCCGGTTGGGGCCGACCGCCGGCCGGCTTGCGGACAACCTCAAGGCTGCGGGCATCGCGC
>DATBWJ010000091.1:0-6155 GCA_036514935.1 Xanthobacteraceae bacterium | reverse complement strand
GTCCCCGCCGGAATGGTGCGGCTCCTGCAGCACCCGGTCGTCAACTGGAACTACCGCAGCGAGCCGGAAGCGTCACTGGGCGGCCGTTCGCTGGTATGGGCGCGCGGCAAGGTGCTGGGAGGATCGAGCTCCATCAACGGCATGCTGTATGTGCGCGGCAACCCCGCCGACTACGACGGCTGGGCCCAGCTCGGTTGCCGCGGCTGGAGCTACGAGGAGGTGCTGCCGTTCTTCAAGAAGTCGGAGAGTTACGGCGGCGGCGAGGAGACGTTTCGCGGCCGCGATGGCGAGATGCCGGTCGAGGACTATCGCACCGTCCTGCCGCTCACCCGCCGCTTCGTGGCGGCCGCTCAGCAGGCCGGAATTCCTTTCACCGCCGACATGAACGGCAGGCAGCAGGAAGGGGTCGGATTCTCGCAGATGACCCGCAAGGGGCGCTTTCGCTACTCGACCGCGCGCGGCTTCCTCACCGCCGCGCGGCGCCGTCCCAATCTCCGCATCGAGACCGGCGCCTTCGTGCGGCGCATTCTGTTCGAGGGGCGGCGTGCGGTCGGGGTGGAATTCGAGCAGCATGGACGCGTCGGCACGCTGCGCGCGCGGCGCGAGGTCATCCTGTGCGGCGGGGCCGTCAATTCGCCGCAGCTTCTGCAGATCTCGGGCATTGGGCCGTCGGCGCACCTTAGCGCGCTCGGCGTGCCGGTCGTCCACGATCTGCCGGGCGTCGGCGGCAATCTGATCGATCATCTGGCCGCGCTGCTCACCTATCGGGTCCGCGGCGACACGTCGGTCAATGAGCTCGGGCGCGGCCTGCGGCTGGTGCGCGAGGTCGCTCGCTGGTGCCTGTTTGGCACCGGCTTGCTGACCTTCGGCATCACCACGTCGAGCGTCTTTGTCCGCACGCGCCCCGGTCGCCTCAGCCCCGACCTGCAAATCCTGTTCACGCCGGCAAGCCGCGATTGGAGCCGCGTCGGCGAACTGGAGCGCGAGCCCGGAATGACTGCGTCCATCTGTGCCGTCAATCCGGAAAGCCGCGGCACCATCATGGCAGCATCGGCTGACCCGCGGCGGCCGCCCGTGATCAAGCCAAACTACCTGTCCGCGCCGGCCGACATGGAAGTGACGCTCGCCGGCGTCCGCATCGCGCGCCGCATCTTTCAACAGCCGGCGATCAGAGACTCGGTTGCCGCCGAGACCTGCCCCGGCGACCATGCGCAAAGCGACGATGAGCTGATCGAGTTCGTGCGCCGGCATTCCACCACCGTCTTTCATCCGGTCAGCACCTGCAAGATGGGCATTGATCCGATGGCGGTGGTCGATGCACGGCTGCGCGTTCACGGCATTGGCAGCCTGCGCGTCATCGACGCCTCGGTCATGCCGACCGTCAGCACCGGCAATACGGCGGCACCGACAATGATGATCGGCGAGAAGGGCGCCGCCATGATCCTGGCCGATGCCGGGGCGGCCTGAGAAACGCGCCCTACGTCTTGAACTTCGGATCCAGCCAATCACGCACGGCATCGCCGAGCATGTTGAACGCGAACACCGCGAGGCTGATCGCCAGGCCGGGAAACAGGATGATCCACGGCGCCTGCAGGAAAAAGTCCGAGGCGCTGCCTGACAGCATCAGGCCCCACGCCGGCGTCGGCTCCGCCACGCCGAGCCCGAGGAATGACAACGCCGCTTCGAGCAGGATTGCCTGGGCAATATAGGCTGTCAGCAGAATTAGATACGGCGCGGAGAGATTGGGAATCATGTGGCGCACGACGATGCGCAGGTGCGAGTAGCCGGCGACGCGCGCGGCCTCGATGTATGGCAGTTGCCGGATCACGAGCGCGGAGGAGCGAATGACCCGCGCAACCTGCGGCACGATGGGGATGGCGATCGCCAGAACCAGATTGACGTCGACGCCCAGGATCGGGTTGCGGCCGAGCACCGCGACCACGACCATGGCGAGCACGATCAAGGGAAACGAGAGCAGAAGATCGATGCAGCGCTGCACGACGTCGTCGGTAAGGCCGCCGAAGTAGGCGGAAGTCGCGCCGAGCAGCGCGCCGATGGTGCAGCCGAGCAACGCCGAACACAGGCCGATGACCAGCGCCGTGCGCGCCCCATAGATGATGCGCGAGAATATGTCGCGGCCGAAGCTGTCGGTGCCGGCCAGGTGGTCCGCGCTCGGCGGCTGCAGCATGACGACAAGGTCGGCGGCCACCGGATTGTAAGGCGCGATGTGGTCGGCAAATATCCCGGCGAGCATCATCGCCACCACGATCATCAGCGCGATCAGTCCGATCGGCTGCGTGCGGCAAAAGTCGACGAGCGGGTTGCGAGACGCCGAAGTCACCGATCGCGTGCGTGTGAATGCCAGGTCCGCCATCACTTGCCCCGCCCGTAACGGATGCGCGGATCCAGCACCGCATAGAGCAGATCGATCACCAGGTTGGCGACGATGTAGAACGAGGCGAACACCATCACCATGCCTTGAATGAGGGTGAAGTCGTGGCGGGATATGCTCTGAACGAAGAGCTTTCCCAGACCGTTGAGGTTGAATACCTGCTCGGTGACGACGAGGCCGCCGAGTAGGAACGCGAACTCGAGACCGATGATGGTGACCGCCGGCAGCAACGCGTTGCGCAGCGCGTGGCGGCGAACCACCACGGATTCGTAGACGCCCTTGGCGCGCGCCGTGCGGATATAGTCCTCGCCCAGCACTTCGAGCAGCGAAGAGCGCACGATGCGGGTGAGCACCGCCGAGAAGCGGTAGCCGACTGCGAGCGCGGGCCAAATCAGCTGCCAGAGGTTCGCGAGCGGATCGCGATAGATCGGCGTGAAGATGATCGGAGGCAACGTGCCGATCGTCAGCAGCAGGCCGAGCAATATCAGCATTCCGAACCAGAAACTCGGGACCGCCAGGCCGGCAACCGCGAACAGCCGAACGAAGGCGTCGAACCAGTTTCCGCGAAACAGCGCGGCCATGGTGCCGAACGGAATGGCGAGGCAGCACGCAACGATGGTCGCCATCAAGGCGACCTGGAAGGTGAGCTGAAAGCGCGCCGCGATCTCCTCGATCACCGGGCGCTCGGTCCACATCGATTTGCCGAGATCAAGCCGCACCAGGCCGGTCATCCACTTGATGAATTGCGCCGAGATCGGCTCATCGAGCCCGAGCCGTGCCCGCTCGCGCTCGATCACTTCCTCCGTCACCTGTGCGCCGTCGGAGCGCATCTTGGCCGCCACGATGTCGCCGGGAACCACGCGGAGGATGAAGAAGGTGATCACCGCAACCCCGATCAACGTGGGAATCGCCAGCAGCAAACGATGGGCGACGTATCGCAGCATCGCGGGCCCGTCCTTCAATCGTTGCGGTGCGCGCCGACGATCGTGGCACGCGCGGCGCACATTTTGTCACTCTGCGGTTGCGACTTGCGTGGCGCCGATCATGGGCACAGCGTATCCGACATCGAGTTGCGCGCGACGGCCAAACGCGCTTGCGCGCAGCCGTGAGCCAAACCGGCGCGGGACGCCTGCCGGCGATCTGCCCGCTCTCGGCCCATTGGCCTTATTCCTTTCAGCGGAAGCCCCTTCCATTAATCAGGATAGGCGGGATAAACTGGCCTGACAAGCGCATCACGTCCGCGTCGCGGCCGGCACAGGGACCGCCGTGCCGCCCGGCGCGAGGATGGGTTGCGGCGAGCGCGAATTGGACTGGGGGAGCGGTCGTGGCGCCAGAGTCGACCAGCACGGTGGTCCGTGTCGTCCGCTTGCTGCAGTGCATAGCCGAAATCGGCGGTGAGATATCGGTCAAGGACTTCGCCACCCGGTTGTCGTTGCCGCCGAGTACCGTGCACCGGCTGCTCAAGCTGCTCATGGTGCAGGGTCTGGTCGAGCAGCGGGCCGCCACGCAGCGTTACCGGGCAGGGCGCGAGTTTTTTCGCATTGCCGCCCTGGTCACGCGTCAGCTTGACGTCGAGGAGATCGTGCGGCCGGTGCTCGCGGACATGCGCGACGCCTGCCAGGAGACCTGCTATTTCACACTGTACCTGCCGGCATCGCGCAGCATCGTCGGCGCCCTCGTGATGCGCTCGCCGCACCCGCTCGGCTATCATTTCGAGCGCTTCATGCAAGAAAGGGTTGCATGGGGCGCGGTCGGCCGCTGCATCCTCGCCTATCTGCCGGAGGCGGAGGTGCGCAAGGCGGTGGAGGAGGCTGGCCCCTCCCCGGCGGGCGATCCGCCGCCCACATTTCAGCAGATGCAGGCCATTCTGCAGGACATCCGCGACCGCGGATATGCCTGCGCCAAGGGCCAGATTTTTCCCGAGGCGATCGGCTTCGCCCAGGCCGTCTTCGATGCCGACGGCAAGGTCGTCGGCTCGCTCGGCATCACCATGCCGATGGTCCGCTATCGACCATCGCTGGAAAAGCGACTCGCCGATCTGGTCATGGCGCAAGCTTTGCGCGTGAGCCAGGCGCTCGGGTTCCGCGCCGCAACCGAAACCGCACCCGCCGGCGCCGCGAAAGCGCATCCGTTGCGCAAGGCAAGGCGGTAGGCGAGCCGTCCATCTCGCCTTGGAGAGGTTAGGTACGCTTCCCGCTACTGTCTCGTCCGCCCGAGGGGCACATTCCGCTAATCGAGAAATGTTGTCACTGGTCGGCCTGGCAGAGAATTGCTAGGGCTTGCGCAACAACTGCCAGAGCGCGGCCATGCGTGCCAACATCGCAGATGGTCTGACTGCCTCCATTGCGCGGCACGTCCGCGCGACCCGATGGAGCGACTTGAACGCCGACGTCGTCGGCGTCACGCGCCGCTCTTTGGTCGATGCGACCGGCGTGATGCTGGCGGCGAGCGGTCTTGGCGAGGCGTGCGAGGCGTTCGCCGAGCTCGCGCGGGCGGGCGGTGATCGCGGTCCAAGCACGGTCCTCGGATGGGGCTTTGCAACCTCGCCGATCATGGCGGCCTTCGCCAACGGCGCCATGGCGCATGCGCTCGACTTCGAAGACACCCACGACGCCACGCTGGTGCATCCGCATGCCGCGGTCGTTCCGGCGGCCCTGGCAGTCGCCGAATGGCGGGGCGGGGTGAGCGGGCGCGATTTCCTCACTGCGATCGCCATCGGCGCGGACGTCACCTGTCGGCTGGCGCTGGGATTGACGGAGAGCGCGGAGAATCGGGGCTTCTATTTTCTTCCGATGCTCGGAGCCTACGGCGCCGCCGCGGCCGCCGCCAAGCTGCTTGGTCTTGACGAGGACATGATCGAGCAGGCGCTGGCGCTGGCCTCATGCCAGGCGGTGTTCAGCGACGCGCTCAAGACCTCCGAATCCTCGCATCTGCGCGCGATCCGCGACGGTTTTGGCGCCAAGGCGGGCGTGACCGCGGCCCTGCTCGCGAGCAAAGGCGTGAAGGGTTTTGCGCGCCCGCTCGAAGGACCCGGCGGAGTCTATGCCAATTATGCGGGTGGCCGATATGACGCCCAGCGCATGCTGGACGGACTTGGCGAGGTGTTCGAAGGCGCAAGAGTAAGCTTCAAGCCATGGCCGTCGTGCCGCGGCACCCACGCATTCATCGAGGCCGCACTGCAAATCGCGCGGGCGCCGTCCTTCGCCGCCGACCGCATCGTTGCCATCCGCGCCACCGTCAGTCCGTTCTTCCAGGCTCTTTGTAATCCGCCCGAGCAAAAGCGGCGCCCGCGCACGGCCATTGATGCGAAGTTCAGCGTTCCGTTCACCACGGCTGTCGCGCTGGCGCAAGGCGGTGTGCGGCTCGAGCACTTCTCGCCGGAAGGACGGGCTGATCCGTGCGTGCTGCGGCTGGCGGACCGCGTGGCGTGCGGGCTGGAGCCGGCCTGGAAGCAGGCCGAATCGACCCGCGGCGCGCTGACGATCGAACTCGCCGACGGCCGGCAATGGCGGCAGGAAGTCGTCGAGCCGCGCGGCCATCCCAGCAATCCCATGAGCGCGGACGAACTGAAACGGAAGTTTCTTGATTGCGCCGCGCATGCGCGTATCCCGGCGCCGCCGCAGGAGACGCAAGCGCTGTTCGCCCGCCTGGAATCGGTAGGCGAGCTAAGCGACGTCCGCGACCTCTTTCAGCTCCCTCGCACAAGCCAGTGACATTTTCGCCGCCGACCTCGCGGGGCGACGCGAGGGGGGAGCGTCGGCTC
>DATBWJ010000090.1:0-2878 GCA_036514935.1 Xanthobacteraceae bacterium | reverse complement strand
CATGAACTGCGAGTCGATGAAGTCGCGGTAGCGGTTGTCGAACCAGGCGAGGCCGACGCTGCCCGCCGCGCCGGTCGCGCGCCAGCCGAGCTCGAGGCCGGTGCTCTTTTCGGGCTTGAGGTTCGGATTCGGGACCGCCGTGTAGCCGAAGAGCAGGTTGGTGAAGCCGATGTTCACGTCGTTGTACGGCGGAGCGCGAAAACCCTTCGCGACCTGGCCGTAGAGCGAGTGGACATCGGTGAGCTGCCACAGCGCGCCCAGGCGCGGCGTAGTCGAGCTGAATTTGAGCCGCGCCGGCGTGATCCCGGGGTTGTCGGCGGCGAAGATCGAGTCCACCTCGGGCTCGAGCTCGTAGCGGTCGTGGCGCAGGCCGGGAATCAGCGTGAGGCGTCCGATCTGGATCTCGTCCTGCGCGAAGAGGGCCGTCTGCTTGGTGGTCGAGCGCGGGAAGTCGCGCACCGGGTAGACCTCGACCGCGAAGGCGCAGTTGGTGCCGATTGCGCCCAGACAATTTGCGGGAGCGAACGCCGGCGCGTTGCGCTCGATGCCGTCGCGCAGCTCTTCGGTCTTTTGCCGGTAGTAGTCGATGCCGTAGATGAGGCGGTGGCTCGATTGCAGGAACTTCGCGCGCGTCTCGAGCTGCAGCTGGGTACCGATGGTCCGCTGCTCGAATGAGAAGGACAGGTCGCGCAACCGGTTGACGACGCCGGTCGCCTGGCTGGCGAGCCGGGCGGCGGTGAGCTGCAGGGAATTCGAATCCAGGCCGTAGACCGTCCAGCGCAGGCCGTGCAGCCATTTCGCGCCCGGGTCGCGGTGTTCCCAGTCCGCCGACACGCGCGTGTGTTCGAAGCTGTCGTTGCCGCGCAGATCGGAATAGAAGCGCGGCGCCACCGGCGTGCCGATCGCGTTCAGCGCCACGAAACTCGTGTCCTGCTCGCGCGCATCCAAGGTGAGCCGGACGCGGTCGCGTGCGCTCAAGGGAAACACGAGCTTCGCGAGCAGCCCGTCGTTCTTGTAATCGGCCGGATTGGGCTCGGTGCGCACCAGATACGCGGTGCGGTCGGCGGCGCCGTTGGTGCCCTTGTTGTCGATCTCGTGGCCTTCGCGCCGCGTGACGATGGCGAGCATCTGCATGGCGCCGGTGTCGAGCGCGAATCCCGCGTTCGCCCCGAGGCTTTCGTCCGCGCCGGCGAAGGCGCCGCGCCCGAAGAAGTAGCTCCTTCCGCCGAGCCGCTTCAGCAGATCGGCGGGATCGACCGTGGTGTAGCTCACGACGCCGCCGAGCGCGTCGGAGCCGTACAGCGACGAGGCCGGCCCGCGCAGGATCTCGACGCGCGACAGAAGATCGAGATCGACAAGATCCCGGCTCGGCGCGGCGAAGCTGCCGAAGGAGAAGCCGTCGGGCACGCGGATGCCGTCGACCACGATCTGGACGCGGTTTCCCTCGATGCCGCGGATGCTGTAGCCGCTATTGCCAGGGCGGTTCGGGTTCCTGGTGAAGGTGCCCGGCCCACCGCCGGCGGTATTGGTCGGCACCTCGACGCCGGGCTCGTAGCGTATGAGGTCCCTGATGTCGCGCACCTGTTTTTGCTCGATCTCCTCGCCCGGGATCACGGTCACCGTGGCGGGCACTTCGTTCACGTCGCGCTCGGTGCGCGTCGCGCTCACCGAGACTTCGGGCAGGCGCACGGTCTCGGGCGCGGGTTGCTGCGGATACGCGGATGTCGCGGCAAGCGAAACGATCACGGCTGCGGCAATGGATTTGTGCATGGCAAGCCCTCCCCAGGGACGAACAATTGCGCTGGCTGGCTCGCTGCGCCGGCTTGCGGCGCGCACTCACTGGCTGGCTTGAAGTTGACGATTTCTTTGTGCATCAATGCAGCGGTCCGCTCGGCGGCGCCAAGGCGCCGGCCGCCTCGCTCCAGGCGCCGTGCAGGCCGGCGCAGATGTCGCGCACGACCGGCGCCGCGTCCGGGTGCGCGGCCAGGCACTGCATGTGCCGCGACACGCACAGCGCGAGCCGCGGGCAGCCGGTGCGCGCGTAATGGGTCATCAGGTAGACGAGCGCCGCCGTGATGTTCTCGGCGCGGCTTGCTTCGGTTTCGGGTGTGCGCATGTCAGCCAGCTCCTCCAGCGAAAAAAAGAAACGCTGGCTGGCTCGCGGCGCGGGTGCGCCGCTTGCTGGCTTGCGAAAACACCGCCCGGCGATCCCCGGCATGCAAGGAGGCAAAGCCCGGGACCGTTGCTGCTAGGCGGTGAGAATCAGCTTGTCGTTCTGCGTCAGCCGCAGCCGGTATTCCCGGCCGTTGTGCACGATCACCAGCTCCCTGTGCGGCCCTAGCAGCGCCTCGCTGGCGACCCGGTTGGGCGCCCGCAGCTCCGTCCTGTCAGCCGACTTCGAAGAGAGCGGTGTCATGCCGCGGTCAACGTTCACCGGAACGAACGATAGTCGTTCTCATTTGAGATGTCAACGGCAGATTCAGCTTTTAGTTCAATTGCACAATAGGTTATGTAAGAGTGAGTGCACGCACAATAGAAAGAGTTGCCAAATTTCATGGGTTTAGATGATAATACTTCGCATTCGAGAAGCACTCTCGTATGTACATCTGCATCTGCAACGCCATCACCGAACGCGAAGTGCGCGAGTGCGCCTGTCGCGGCGCCAGCTCGCTGGGCGATCTGGCGGCGATGCTCGGCGTTGGCGCCGGCTGCGGGCGCTGCCGCGAGTGCGCCGAGAAGATCCTGGAAGAAGCCCGCACCGAATCTCGGCACAGTCTCACCGGTTGACGCGCCGGTCCGTTCATCGTCGAATCGCCCCGTCCCAAGGAGGCGCGCGATGAAGGGCGACAAGAAGGTCATCCAGCACCTGAACAAAGTC
>DATBWJ010000089.1:0-4324 GCA_036514935.1 Xanthobacteraceae bacterium | reverse complement strand
CGGCCTGATCATCGTCGCGCTGGCCTTCGATTTTCTCAATGGTCTGCATGATGCCGCCAACTCGATCGCGACCATCGTGTCCACCCGCGTGCTGCGGCCGCAATACGCTGTTGCCTGGGCGGCATTCTTCAACTTCATTGCCTTTCTGTTCTTCGGCCTGCACGTCGCGCAGACGATCGGCACCGGAATCATCCACGCGACCGTTGTCGATCCGCGGGTCGTGTTCGGCGCGCTGATGGGGGCGATCACCTGGAATCTCGTCACCTGGGCGGCAGGCATCCCGTCGAGCAGCTCGCATGCGCTGATCGGCGGCCTGGTCGGCGCAGGCGTCGCCAAGGCCGGCATCGGCGCGATCGTGTGGGGCGGATTGGGCAAGACGGCCGCCGCCATCGTGCTGTCGCCGCTGGCCGGCTTTCTCCTGGCGCTGCTGCTGGTCCTGATCGTGTCATGGCTGTTCGTGCGCTCGACGCCCTTTGGGGTCGACAGAGTCTTCCGCTCGCTGCAGTTCGTGTCCGCATCGCTGTATTCCCTCGGCCATGGCGGCAATGACGCCCAGAAGACCATGGGGATCATCGCCGTGCTGCTGTACTCGCAGGGCCGCCTCGGCGGCGAATTCTACGTTCCGTTCTGGGTGGTGCTGACCTGTCAGGCGGCGATGGCCCTCGGCACGCTGGTGGGCGGCTGGCGCATCGTGCACACCATGGGCTCGCGCATCACGCGGCTCACGCCGATGCAGGGATTCTGTGCGGAAACCGGCGGCGCCATCACCCTGTTCATCGCCACCGGCTGGGGCATTCCGGTGTCGACCACGCATACCATCACGGGCGCGATCATCGGTGTCGGCGCCGCGCGCCGTGTATCCTCGGTGCGCTGGAACGTCGCCAACAGCATCGTGCTCGCCTGGGTGGTGACGATGCCGGCCGCGGCGCTGGTCGGCGCCGCGTTCTACCTGGCCGTCGGGTTGTTCCGCTGAGCCATGCGCGTGGGGCGCTTGCTGAGCGGTGAGGCGGCGTGCCAGATTTGACAGGGGGAGGATGCCGACATGTCGCTGCACCTGGACGCCGCTCGCGCAAGCACCTCGGGCGCGGGGCGAGTGCACGGCCGCGGCATCATCAACGAAATCAAGGCAAGCGGCGTCGAGTTCATCCCGTGCGTGCCCGACATCCACACCAGCGAGGGACTGCTGCGCCCGCTTGCGCTCGAGCCTGGCCTGCGGCTCATTCGCGTATGCAAGGAGGATGAGGGGATCGGGATCTGCGCCGGCCTGTCCTACTGCAACAAGCGCGCGCTGCTGCTCATGCAGCACACCGGCCTGCTCGATTCCATCAATGCGCTGCGCAGCGTCGGGGTCGAGTACTCGCTGCCGATCTGCATGATGGTCGGCCTGCTGAACAAGGAGCCCGGCGTGTTGCCGCGGGATTCCAAGCACTACGGCGTGCGTATCTCGGCGCCGATTCTCGACGCCATGGGGGTCGAGCATCACCTGATCGAAACCGACGCCGACCTCGGCCTGATCAAGCCGGCGATCGACGCCGCCTACGCGCGCGGTCACCCGATCGTCTTGTTCATCGGCACAAGCCCGCTGCCATGACCATCAGACGCGACGACGCCCTGCGCCTGCTCGCGCGCCACGCGCCGGACGACGTCGTCGTCGCCGTCTTCACCACGGCGTTCGACTGGATCGCGATCCGGCCGCACCCGCTCAACTACATCACGGTCGGCGCCATGGGGCTCGGCTCATCGCACGCGCTCGGGTTGGCGCTCGGCCGGCCGGACAAGCGCGTGCTCGTTCTCGACGGCGACGGCAGCCTGCTGATGAACCTCGGCGCGCTGGTGACCGTCGCCGCGGCGGCACCCAAAAACCTCATCCATTTCGTGTTCGAAAACGGGACCTACGAGGCCAACGGCTCGCTGCCCATCCCGGGCCGCGACCGCGTGGACTTCTCGGCGCTCGCGCGAGCGGCCGGCTACCGCAAGAGCTACACGTTCGACGATCTTGGCGCGTTCGAGGCCGGTATCGCATCGGTGCTGCGCGAGGCCGGCCCGCTCTTCGTCACCCTGAAGGTGGAGCCGGGCATTCCGCCGAACTACGACTACGCCCTCATGCACGCGCCGCATCTGCGCCAGCAGTTCAAGGCGGCGCTCAACGGGTGAGCCTCGCGCGTTCGACCAGCGGACCGTGCGAATTCACCGCTTGCGGATGTGGAAGATGATCAGGCCGGCCGCGCGCGCGGTATTCTCGATCGCGTCGCCGGTCTCGCCGATGAGGTGAGGTATGTCGATCTCCGACAGCGGATCGGTGCATTCGACCACGAGGAGATCGCCGGCCGAAAGCCGCGACAGCGCCCGGCGCGTGCGCAGCGCGGGCAGCGGGCATCTGAGCCCGCGCAGATTGAGCGTTGCGGCCATGGCGTTTGGCTAGCATCCCGCCGCGCCCCTGTCAGCCGGTCGCTTGACCGCCCCGAGCGCCCTCGCCACAAAGGGCCATGACCGAGGTTGCCGAAAAGGTACAGCGCATTGCGCGGCTGACGCCGCTTGCCGACGTGCTGGCGCGCATCGACACGCTGGTGGCTCCGGTCGCGCCGCGCGCGGTGAACACCAGCGAGGCGGCAGGCTGCGTGCTGGCGCAGGATGTCGTGGCGCCTGCGCATCCGCGGGTGCCGCTGGCGCTGCGCGACGGCTACGCGGTCAAGGCCGAGGAGACGATGGACGCCGGCGCCTACGCGCCGGCCCCGCTCACGGCCGCCAGTTGGGTCGCCGTCGGCGATCCCTTGCCGGTTGGCGCCGATGCGGTGGCGCCGGTCGATGCGGTGCGGGCATGGGATGCGCGCGTCGAGGCGCTGGCGCCGATCGCGCCCGGAGAGGGCGTGTTGCCGGCCGGCGCGGATGCGAGCGAGGCGCCGCTGCGGCGGGCGGGCGAGGTGCTGCGCCCGCTCGACCAGGCCGTGCTCACCGCGCTCGGGGTTGCGCGCGCGCGCGTGCGTGCCCCCCGTGCGCGCCTTGCGCTCGCGCGCCCGCAGGATCGCTTCGCGCGCGCCATCGAAGCGATGCTCAGCGCCATGATCATTTCAGCCGGCGCGACGGCTGAGCGGACCACCGGCGATGTGGCGGCGGCGCTTGGCAGCGGCGCCGATCTGGTCGTCATCGTCGGCGGCACCGGCAGCGGGCGCGAGGACCGCAGCGTCGAGGAGCTCGCGCGCCTTGGCCGCATCGAAGCGCACGGTGTCGCCATTGCGCCGGGCGAGACCACCGCCTGGGGAATGGCCGGCACGACGGCGGTGTTGATCGTGCCGGGGCGGATCGACGCCGCCCTTGCCGGCTTTCTTCTCATCGGCCAGCATGTGCTGGCGCGGCTTTCCGGCCGCACCGCCGAGGCGGCCCTCTATCCCGCCGCGCTGGTGCGCAAGATCAGCTCGACCATCGGCCTCGTCGAGGTCGTGCCGGTGCGGCGCGAGGGCAATGGCGTTGTTCCCCTGGCGCTCGGCTACCTGCCGCTGCAGGCGCTGACCCAGGCCTCCGGCTATGTCGTGGTGCCGGCCGAAAGCGAGGGTTTTCCCGCCGGCGCCGAAGTGCGGGT
Organism: Xanthobacteraceae bacterium; assembly: GCA_036514935.1. Lineage (GTDB taxonomy): Bacteria > Pseudomonadota > Alphaproteobacteria > Rhizobiales > Xanthobacteraceae > DATBWJ01. The sequence goes on along the minus strand of DATBWJ010000089.1, from coordinate 747 downwards.
GAGACCGCTGTGACACGCAACGCCTCCGCAAACGCGGCTGCCGACCTCATCGCGGCGGTGCGGCAGGCCGCACGCCAGGAGCAGTTCCTCGAAGTGGTCTCGCCCGAGGAGGCGCGCGCGCGCTTCTACCGCCACCTCGATCCGGCGCCGCAGGGGCGCGAGCGCGTAGCGCTGGCCAGCGCGCTCGGCCGCGTCCTCGCCGCCGACGTGACCGCGCCGATCGACGTGCCGCCGTTCGACCGCTCCGGGGTCGACGGCTTTGCCGTGCGCGCCGCCGACACCGCCGGCGCATCGCCCACCGCGCCGTGCCGGCTGCGCCTCAACGCCGAGATCATCGCTTGCGGCCACGCGCCGCGGACCGAGGTGCGCCCCGGCACCGCCACCGCCATCGCCACCGGCGGCGCGATTGCGCGCGGCGCCGACGCGGTGGTGATGATCGAGCACACTGAGCTTGCCGAGACCGCGGAAGGCCCCGCCATCGACGTGCGCCGCGCCGTTGCGCCCGGCCAGTTCGTCGCTTTTGCCGGCTCCGACATTGCGCGCGGGGAATGCGTTCTGCGCCGGGGCGCGCGGGTGAGCTCGCGCGAGATCGGCATGCTCGCCGCCTGCGGCCTCGCCGAGGTCGAGGCATGGCGGCGGCCGACGGTTGCCGTGCTTGCGACCGGCGACGAGCTGGTGGCGCCGGGCGAGCGGCTGCGGCCGGCTGCGGTCTACGATTCCAACAACGCCATCATCGCCGCCGCCGTG
>DATBWJ010000088.1:0-4592 GCA_036514935.1 Xanthobacteraceae bacterium | reverse complement strand
GCCGGCTGCATCGCGCAGCGTCGAGCCGTAATCGAGGCGGCCATATTCGAAGCGCGGCGGCACGATTGACGCCAGCGCCGCGGCATAGACCCGCTCCGCCCGGCCGCGGTCGCCGAGCATGGCCAGCGCCGCGGCGACCTGCGCCTTGGCGATCGGGGTGGCGATGTCGTCGAGCTTGGTGTCGGCGAGGTAGCGCAGGTCGCCGACCGGGGCGGCGCCATTGCGCGCCAGCACATAGAGCGCGTAGGCAAGCGCGCCGCCGCCATCCTTGCTCGGCTCGGGCGCCGTGGCGACCTGGTTGCGCAGCCGATCGAGCGCGAGTTTGAGGGCTGCCTCGCGCACGGCAAAGCCGCGCTCGCGCGCCCGCGTCAGGAAGTCGGTGACGTAGGCGTCGAGCCAAGCGTCGTCGCCGCCGATCGACCACAGGCCGAACGCCCCGTTCGCGCCCTGGCGCGCGAGCAGCCGTTCGATGGCGTCGCGGACGTGCTGGTCGATGGCGCCGTCGAGCGCAAGGTGGGCCTCTGCCGCCAGCTCGCTGGCGTAGATCAGCGGCAGGGCGCGACTGGCGATCTGCTCGGAGCAGCCGAAGGCAAAGCGGTCGAGCGCCTTGAGCAAGGCGGCGGCATCGAGCGCGACCGAGGGGCCGACCGAGACCGCCACGCTGCCGGTGCCCGCCACCAGATCGGACAGGAGGTCGCTTCCCAATGTCAGGCTTTCACCGCGCGCGATCGGCCTGACGGTGCGGCGCGTGAGAATTTGCGTCGCCGGCTTCACGGCCAGAACGTAGCTGCGCTCCAGCGCAAAGCCGGCCGGGCCGGCGATGCGCACCTTTATCGCGGCCGCGCCGGCGCCTGACGCGGTGAGCGCAACCGCCAGCGATCGGCGCTCCTTGGCGGCAAGCCGCAGCGTCTGCGCCTCGCTCGCCGCGGACACCGGCCCCATTGCTTGCACGTCGAGGCGGTACTCGCCGGCCGGCCCTTCGACATTGTCGATGTCGAGCTGCAAGGCGCTGCGATCGCCGGTCAACAGGAAGCGCGGCAGCGTTGCGGTCACCACCACCGGATCGCGCACCACCACCTCACCGGCGGCGCGCCCGACCTTGCTGCGCGACCAGGCCACCGCCATCACGCGCACGGTGCCGGCAAATTCCGGAAAGTCGAAGGCGACCTCGGCGCTGCCGTCGGGCGCGACCGCAATGATGCCCGAATAGAGCGCGAGCGGCGGCTGCGTCGGCGGGCTGCCCTGCAACTCGACGGCCGCAATGTCGCCGCCGGTGCGGATCTGCCCGCGCGTGCCCTGCATGCCGTCGATGAGCTGCCCGTAGAGGTCGCGGATCTCGGCCGCGAGCCGGCGCTGGCCCAGATAATATTCGGCGGGATCGGGCGCCTTGTAGCCGGTGAGATTGAGGATGCCGACATCGACCGCCGCAACGACGACGCGCGCTTCCTCGCCCGCCAAATTGTCGAGCCTGATCGGCACGCGCAGCGTCGTATTCGGGCGCACCAGCGCCGGCAGCTTCAGGTCCACCGCGATGGTCTTGGCGGCGCGCTCGATCGAGAACCATTGCACGCCGATGGCGCGGCCGGGCATACGCTGTGCCGCCGCATCGAGCGGCCGGCGCAGGGTGGCGACGACATAGGCGCCATTGCCCCAGTCGTGGCCGACGGGAAGTTGCAGGCGCTGGGCGCCTTCGCCGACATCGGCGCGAACGGTGGTGATCAGCCGCTCGCCGATGACGCTGATGGTGACGGTGCCGGCTGTGCGCGCGGTGAACGACACCGTCATGGCATCGCCCGGCCGGTATTCGGGCTTGTCGAGCGCGAGTTCGAGGGCGTCCGGGGTGTCCGCGCTGGCCTCGGCATAATACCCAGCGTCGAACGACACCGACGTCACCGGCCCGCCGGGCTCGGCGGCCGAGACTTCCAGGCGGTAGCGACCCCAGGCGACCGGCACCGCGATGCGTCCCGGCTGGTCGGCGGCGACATTGAGGATGCCGTCGGCGACGCGCCGCGTCTGCTTGATGGGCTCGTAGTGCCAGATACCGTCCTGCCGGTACCACTGATAGCGGCTCTCGATCCTGAGCAGCTCGTAGCGCAGTCCGCTGCGCGCGAGCGGGCGGCCGTCCGGCGCCACCACCACCACCTCGAAGGTCGCGGTGTCGCCTTCGCCGAGCGAGCGGCCGACGAACCGCGGCTTGATGCCGATCATGGGCGCGGGCGCGACCACCGGCAGCGTCAGCCGGCGCTCGACCGCCCGGCCGCCGGCCTCCGCCATGCGCACGCTGATTTCGGCCTCGAGCGGGCGCGTGGTTTCCGGCAGCCGGTCGAGCACGACCTGGAAACTGGCCCTGCCGGCGGCATCGGTCGCCGGCAAATCCTCAAGCGGCCTTTCCGCCGAGGTCGCCTCGTCGTCCTCGTCGGCGAGCCCGAACTGATAGCCGGCGTAGCCTGGCCGTTCGGCCGCCGCTCGGACCTTGACCTCCCCTTCGAGCGCGAGACCGGCGGCGGGCGCGCCGTAGAGGTAGCGGCCCTCCACCGACAACGTGACCGGCGCGCCCTTGGCGATGGAAGTCGCCGGGCTGGCGAGCGCGAACTCGATGCGGTCGGGCACATAGTCCTCGACCAGAAACGTAGCCTCGCCGACCGCCGGGCGCTTGGGGTCGGTGAATGCGCGCACGCGCCAGGTGCCGGTCGAGGCGGTCGCCACGATCGGCACGGCGAGATGGCGGCCGCCGAGGCCCGCGTCGGCGACGACCGCACGGCGGTATTCGACGCCGTCCGGCCGCTCGACCACGAGCGTGACCGGCACGCCGGGGGCGGCGACGCCCAAACCATCGCGCAAGAGCGCGGTGACGTGCACCGTCTCGCCGGTGCGGTAGACACCGCGCTCGGCGTAGACGAAGGCGTCGAGGCCAGCCGGCGCCACCCGGCCGGCGACGCCGCGGTCGGACAGGTCGAAGGGCGGCGCCTTCAGGGAGAGAAAGGCATAATCGCCGCGCCCATCGGAGGCGACCAGCAGCGCCGGCGCCGCCCCGCCCTCCCCGCGCGCGAGCCCGGGTTCGAACCGCGCGTAGCCGTGGCTGTCGGTCGCGCGGGTCGCCAGCACCTCGTTGTTGCGCGCGAGCAGCCTGACCTCGATGTCGCCCACGACGGAGGCGCGCGCCAGCGAATGGACGAAAACATGCACTCCGTCACCGGCGGAGTAGGCCGCAAGCCCGAGATCGGACACGATGAACCACTGGGTGGCGAGCGCTTCGTAGGGCTCGGCTGGTGCACCGGCGGGTGCGGCCGCCATCACATAGACGCCGGGCGCGAGATCGCCGAGTGCCTGATCGACCGGAAACGCCGTGGTGACCTCGACGTTGAGCTGCGGCTCGACCTTGAGCTCGCCTTGCCACACGCGCATGCCACGCTCCTCGGCGAGGCGCTCGATCTCGTAGCGCGACAGGTTGCGCTGGAAATCCTCGCCCGCCACGGCACCGAGAAGGTTGCGGTCGCCGATGCGGAAAATGTCGATCGTCACGGCGCCCGTGTTGACGCTGACGATCGGAATGCCGCGCTGGCCGGTGCGCGGCAGCACGTAGGCCTTGCCGGCAAAGCGCGCGAACGGCCTGCGGTCGCGCACGTAGACCGTAAGCTCCACCGAGCGGGGCAGCGTCTCCTTGACGAGCGAGGGCAGGCCCGCGCGCAGCGTGACGACATAGCGCTCGCCGTGCCTGAGCCCTTCCACGCAGAGCTGCTTGTCGTCGGCCGACAGCGCCGGACGCTCCTGCCCGGCCACCGCCACGAACGGGGAGAAGTCGGTGCGCAGAGCCAGCGCCTCGGAAAACTGGAAGCAGGCGCGCGGGGAGGCCGCGTCGGCGTCGACCGAGTAGTCGAGCAGCCGAAAGCCGTGCTCCTGGCGCATGCGCTCGTAGGTGCCACGCACCTCGGCCGTCTCGCGCAGGTCGAGCGCGAGACGCAGGGCATCGAGCGCCGGCCGCCACAGCTTGCGCTCCGACAAGGCGCGACCCAGCACGGCGAGGGCGTCGGCTTCCTCGTCGCGGCGCGCGCTGCGCTGGTAGGCGATATAGGCGGCGGTGGCGGCGCGCTCGATGAGCGTGGTGCGCTCGCGCTCGTTCGGCGCGGTGATCTGCAAAATGGTACGCGCGAGCCGCAGCCAGTTGGCGCTGTCGTGAGGCGCGAGCGTCGTGATCTGGCCAAGGATCTGCAGGCCGGCGCGGATGTCCCCGCGCTGGAGGGCGGCGTCGGCCTCCCGTCGCAGCGTCGCAGCGGGCTTGGTGACCGCGCCGGAGTCGGCCTTGATCTGAGCCTCCAGCCGAATGGCGCTGTCGGCGAGGTCGTCGCGCTGGAAGGCTTTGTCGGCAGCGGCGGCGGGCGAAAGCGCAACGAGCACCGCGACGGCGACGGCGCGCGGACGAGCGAGCATGGGCGGCCTCCTTCGGTCCTGGTCGGGGCCATGCGCACTATAGCGGGATGAATCCGAGTCGCGTCGTTCGAGGTCATTGCGAGACGGGCGGCTTGTCCACCGTAGCCCGCAGGGCGCAGGCGGAAGCCCGCCGAAGCAATCCACACGAGGAGGGGATCGCCACG
>DATBWJ010000087.1:0-2632 GCA_036514935.1 Xanthobacteraceae bacterium | reverse complement strand
GCTGGCGGTGGCGGCCTTGTTCTTCCTGGGCGAATATCTCGCCGCCAAGCATCGCATCGAGGCGCTCGTTGCCGAGATCGCCGCCGCCGACAAGGCGCGCGCGGAACGCGCCTCGCCCGAGGGCCAGCAGCGCTGGCGCGAGGAGATGATCGAGCGCTACCGGCCGAGGTGACCGACCAGCCGGCAAGAACGGAACGGCAAGCCCAGTGTGTTGCATCAAATCCTCGCCGACTCGGAGAACATAGTGGGTATGATTGATACCCAAAAGTCAAGTATGATCTATACCCGGAAGCCGTGCTATTTGTGGTTGAGCACAAACGGGGAGTTGAGCCATGCGTATGATCGGCGCGATCGGTGTTTCGTTAATGATGATCGGCAGCGCGGGCGCCGCCGATCTCGGCACGCGGCCGCCAGCCGCGAGCTTCAGTTGGGCCGGCTTCTATCTCGGCATGCACGGGGGCTATGGATCGGGCGATTCCGATGGGGTCAGCCTGTCCGGCGGCTTCGGCGGCGGACAACTCGGCGTCAATTGGCAGCCGGCGTCGGCCCCGTGGGTGATCGGGATCGAAGTCGACACCGCGTGGGCGAGTTTTGGACGCAGTGATACGTTCGTCGGCGGCGGCGTCATCGTGACCGCCAAATCGAACGCCGACTACATGGGTTCGGTGCGCGGCCGGGTGGGATATGCGCCGGGGCAGTCGCTGCTCTATGTCACCGGCGGAATGGGCTGGGTGCATAATGAGATCTCCGTGTCGGCAACAGTCGCGCCTTTCACCATCGGCCTGACGAGCGACAATGTGCATCTCGGCTGGATGGTCGGGGCGGGCTGGGAATACGCGCTCAACCCGAACTGGAGCCTGCGCCTGGAATATCTCTACGCCGATTACGGCAGCGAGAATTACTTTGCGGGTGTCGTGGCTGGCGGCGTGCCGATGGATGCGCAGGTCAGCACGGTCAAGGTGGGAATCAACTACCTGTTCCGTTGAGCCTCAGTCGCGCCGGATGATGCGGCCGATGCGCGCGTGCACGCGGCCGATGATCGAAATGTCGGCGAGCGGCACTTCATCGGTCAGGTAGCTGGGATTGGTCGAGATGATGCGCACGCGCGCGGGATCGGAGCCGCGCACGATCTGCAACGACTTGGCGACGATGCCGTGGCCATCCCACAACAGGTAGACGTCGTCAGCCCTCAGCTGATGGAAGCGGCGGTCAACGAAGACCCAGTCGCCGTCGGCGATTTCCGGCCACATCGAATCGCCCTGCACCCGCACAAGATCGGTGGTCGCGGGATCGAGCCCCAATAGGCGCAGCCAGCGAAAGGGCACCGTGATTTCCGCCCTGATGCCATCGGCCGGCTGCCAATGGCCATGCTGGTCGGGGACATAGGCGACGATTGCCTCGCCGCCGCCGCCGAGACCGCCCGAGACGTCGATCTCGCGGATCGTCACGAGATCGCCATTGTGGGGCGTCGGGGCCGGTAGTTCGGCCGCTGGCCGGCTCGCGGTTTTGCCGGTTGGCTCGCCGACCCCGAGGATGAGCCACGTCCAATTGACGCGAAACGCGCGTGCGTACTTGCGTGCCGTGGCCTCGTTGAATCGGTTGCCGCCCACGCGCTCGTGCTCCTTATAGGTGTTTTCGTTCCAGCCGTATTCACGCGCTGCAGCGCGTGGACTTTTGAAGTCCGCGCGCTCGCGTGCCCAACGCAGGCGGCCCCAGGTTTTGGAAAGATCAAAATCGGTCATGGCGACCAGAATAGCCGCCATCCTGGGTATATCGTGCACCCGCCCCCTTGCGAATCATGGGTATCTATCATACCCGGCACTCATGATCGCACCGCCGCTGCCCTCGCATCGCGATGTCATCGACTCCTGGCCGTCGATCGGAAAGTTCGCCGGCGATATCGGCGTTGCCTACAACACCGCCAAGCACATGCGCCGGCGTGGCTCGATTCCACCCGAGTACTTCAGCGCCGTTGTTGCAGCGGCCAAGCGCCGCGCCCTTCACGCCATCGACTTCGAATCGCTCGCCCGCGCCGCTCCGGCACGGCCGCAGAAAAATCGCCGCGATGCCATCATTGCATAGCCGCAGCAAAGGCCGCCCCGCGGCTCGCGAAGCTGTCTTCGGCGAAAACCGAAGCAATGTTCAGTCGATTCCGGCTGTCATGCGTGCAGTGCGGGGCGCGCTGCCCCGCAAGACCGCGCTTGAATTGGCGCTGCGCAGCGGCGCATCGCCGCGTTCGGCGGAGACGTGGCTCGCCGGCAAGGGCGCGCCGAATGCCGAGGCTTTGGCGGCGCTGTTGCGGTCCGATCTCGGATTGATCGTGCTTGAAGCGATCATGGCCGGGGCGGCGCCGCCATGGTGGGAGGCGCTGCGGCGTCAGATCGCGATCTCGCGGCTGCGGCGCGCGCAGGCTGAGCACCAGCGCGCTCTCGAAGCCCTCGAACGCGAGGCGGCGCCATGATCATGGGCATCGTGAGGAGGCCAGGGCCCGTCGTAGCGATGTCCGCGCCCACGCGCCGGCAACGGCAGATTCTCGCGCTGCTCTTGGACGGCCGCCGCCGTCGCGAAAGCGAGATCAAGTCGAGCTTCGATTATCTCCAGCACATGTGGGCGCTCGGCTGGCTCGACGGCG
>DATBWJ010000086.1:0-5435 GCA_036514935.1 Xanthobacteraceae bacterium | reverse complement strand
CGGCGACGCCCGCCCCCATCACGAACACCCTGGCGGCCGGCACGGTGCCGGCGGCAGTCATCATCATCGGCAGCACCCGACCATACTCGGTCGCCGCGTCGATCACCGCGCGGTAGCCGGCGAGGTTGGCCTGGCTCGACAGCACGTCCATCGCCTGCGCGCGGGTGATGCGCGGCATCAGCTCCATGGCGAAGGCGCTGACGCCGGCCCTCGCCATGGCGGCGAGCGCCGCCTCGTTTCCGTAGGGGTCCATGATGGCGATGACAAGCGCGCCCTTCTTGCAGCGGGCGAGCTCCGCCTCGTTCGGGCGCTGCACCCTGAGCACGATGTCGGCCTCGGCCACCGCCTCGCGCGTCACCACCGCGCCGGCCTCGGCGTAGTCGGCATCGCGCACCCCCGACTTGACGCCGGCGCCGGGCTCGACGGCGACCGCGGCGCCGAGCGCGGTCATCTTCTTGACCGTGTCGGGAGTGGCCGCCACCCGCGGCTCGGGCTCCCGTTCAACGGCAATCGCAATCCTCATGTGGCCTCCGACCGCCCTGACGCCGGCGCTGAACCAGCGAACGTATGCTGAGGTGGACCCGCTGATCTCACACGAGGAAGTAGGCCATCAGGAGGAGAATGACGGCGAGGAGAGCCACGGACCATCGGGTCAACCGCACAAATCGCCGGTAGGCGCGCTCATGCTCGGCATAGTCGTTGCCGGTTGCGGTCGCGTATTCGAGCTCGCCGTGATCGGCCATGCGCTCCTCCAGTCTTCCCCGGTCGGTCCCGGCGCGGGATTAGCGCAATTGCGCGGTGAGGGCAACGCCGCGCTCGCCCGCCGGCGCCTCCTCGGCGAGCCCGGCCGCAGCGAGCGCCGTCGCCTGCCGCGCGGCGACGCCGGCGACCGAGAAATCCTCGATCGCCGCGTTGAACAGCCGATAGAAGTTGAGCTTGGCGGACAGGTGCAGAAAGACACCACCGAGGCCGATGGCGGCGCGGTCCATGAACACGAATTCGCGCGGGACCGTCACCGGCCCCTTCTCCTTGAGCGCCCGGTGCACGCGGAAGGCCTCGCGCCGGCCGTACTCGGCCGGCTTGACGCCGTCGGCGATGGTGCGCTCGCGGTCGTCGAGCAGCGGCCCGTAGATGAAGCGCGCCCAGATGTTGAGGATGTCGATCAGCTCGCGGTTGAGCCGGCGGAACCCCCAGGTCTCGTAGGCATGGACGATGAGGTCGTCATCGCCCATGAGCAGGCCGTGGTAGAGGTCGACGACGCCGCCGACGAAGGTGGGCGGGAAGATGCGGATGCAGCCGTAGTCGAGGAGATTGATGCCGCTCGGCTCGCCCTCTTCCGCGAACACCGTGTAGTTGCCGAGGTGGGGGTCGCCGTGGATGACGCCATGGCGGGCAAACGGCAGCCACCACGCCTTGAACAGGGCGACGGCCAGGCGGTTGCGCACCGCAAGGCTGCCGGCCTTGTGGGCGAGCAGCTTGTCGCCGTCGAGCCAGTCGAGGGTGATGAGGCGGCGCGTCGACAGATCGGGCCACACCCCCGGCACGCGCACCTCGCCGACATCGGCGAGCATGAAGCGATAGAGCGCGACGTGCTTGGCCTCGCGCAGGTAGTCGAGCTCCTCGCGCAGGCGCGCGCCGATCTCCTTGGCGATCTCGCTGGTGTCGATGGCGCCGTCCAGTTGCCGCCGCAGCGCGAACAGCCAATCGAGCTGGCGCAGGTCCGCCGCGACCGCCGACTCCATGTCGGGATATTGCAGCTTGCAGGCGAGCGCGGAGCCGTCGTGGGCGCGCGCGCGGTGGACCTGGCCGAGCGAGGCGGCGGCGGCCGGATGGTGGTCGAAGCTTGCGAACCGGCGCTGCCAGTCGGGGCCGAGCTCCGCCGTCATGCGGCGCTTGACGAAGGCCCAGCCCATGGGCGGGGCCTCGCTTTGCAGCTTGGTCAGCTCGGCCGCGTACTCGGCCGGCAGCGCGTCGGGGATGGTCGCCAGCAACTGGGCGACCTTCATGATCGGCCCCTTGAGGCCGCCGAGCGCCGCCGCCAGCTCGATCGCGTTGTGAGCGCGGTCGAGATCGATGCCGAGCAGGCGCGTCGCCGCGATCTTGGCCGCCACGCCGCCGACATTGACGCCCACGCGCGCATAGCGCGCGGCGCGGGCGGAGAAGCGGTTGCGTTCGCGGTCGTCCATGGCCGGCTCCTGGCGGACCCGGCCCCTCCCTAGGTCGCTCAGCCGGTTTTGTCCAACCGGGGCTGGCGGGCGGCCGCCCCGCGCTGTGCGCGGTCGGCCACCAGCAGGGCAATGAGATCGCGCACGTCCGCCATGTCCTCCAGGCGCGCGACGGCGGCGATGATCTTCTCGATACGGTCGGCCGGCAGCGCGCCTTCGGCATAGTCGACGCAGTCGCGGAAGCGCTGCAGGTGCTCCGCCCCGCTCATCGGATTGGCCGGGTGGCCGCGCGGGGCGGCGGCCGACTTCTCGTAGACGTCGCCCCGCTTGGTGGTGATCTTGACGTGGGTGCCGATCGAGAACTTGGCGCGGGCGGGATCCTCGAAGCTCGGGTCGGCCGTCACATGGACCATCCTGGTGAGATCGGCGATGCGCGGGTCCCTGATCTCGGCGTCGTCGAAATGGCGCAGCGTCGAGCCGCGCCTGATGAGCGCGTTGGCGGCGCAGTAGCGCACGTTGAACTGGGCGTTGACCTTGGGGTTGTCACCGACCTCGAAGGGGTTACCCACCACGCGCTGGACGCGCGGGGAGACGGTGATGTCGACGCGCGCCACCTCCTCGGCGGCGATGTCGTGCTCGGCGATCAGCGCGAGGATGGCGTCGGTCGGCCCGAGCGTGCCGCCGCAGCTCGGATATTTCTTGAACAGCGTCTTCTCCATCTCGAAGCGCTGGCCGAGCCCGTCGGTGACCGGCCGCGCGTCGCGGCGGTCCTTGGCGTAGAGATGGAAGTAGCCGTAGGTGCCTTCGATGAAGTTCTTGGGGCCGGTGATGCCCGCGCGCGCCAGCTCGGCGCACAAAATGCCCGACTGCGACACGAAGCCCTGGATCACCCGGACCGCGAGCGCGCCGTCGATGTTGCTCTGCATGCTGCCGCCGGCGCGGTTGAAGGCGAGCGCCAGCGCATCGTGGAGCCCGCGCGCGTCAAGACCGATGAGCCGGCCGGCGATGGCGGTGGTGGCGAAGACGGTGCACACCCCGGTCGGGTCGAAGCCGTCGTAAATCGAAATCGCGTTGAGCCGCATGGCGATCTCGCTGCCGGCGACGAGCGCGGCCAGGAACTCCTTGCCGCTGCAGCCGCCCGCAAGCTCGGCGGCGGCGAGCGCGGTCGGCACCGAGGAGGCGCCGACGTGAATGCCCGGCACCATGCCGTCGCAGAAGTCGAGCGCGCGCGCCATGGTGGAGTTGACGAGGGCGGCGTTGTGCGCCGGCACCCGGCCGCCGTGCACGAGAATGGTGGATTCCTCGCGCCCGCCCCAATGCAGCGCCTGGCGCACCAGCGCCTCGCAGCCCTCCGCGCGCGCGCCGGCGATGGTGGTGCCGAGAACGGTGAGGACCACGTTCTTGGCAACCGCGATCGCGCTCTCAGGCAGGTCCCGGTAGGCGCTCTCCAGCGCGTACTGCGCAAGCCTTTGCTCGGTCTGCATGGCCTAGGCCCACGACAGAGTGTAGCCGTCTTCGTCCTCGCGCCCGCCGCGCTCGCCCGGCGGCACGCCCAGTCTTGCGTCCAGGTTCTTCTTCGACATGGTTCCGGTGCCGTGATAGTACTCGAAATCGTGCAGGCTGTTGAGGTGATAGGTGTAGCGCGACTGCGTGGCCGGGAACGGCGGATCGAACCCGTGCTTCCAGCGCAGTTCCGCGTAGGCCTTCTGTATCTCGATGAAATATTCCAGCGGCGGCGCCTCCTGGTCGACGAAGCGCGAGCCGGCCTCGCGCGTCCACAAATTGTAGCGCGGCAGCACGCCGTGGCTCATCAGGAAGTCCCAGCCGCCGGCGGTTGATTTCACGGCCGAGGACACGTCCGCAAAGCCGTGCGGCTTGGCCATCTCGATCCCGATGACGAAGTTCGGATTGACCTGGGTCGGGCCCCAGAAATCGACCGCCCGGATCGTCCGCTTGATCCAGTTGTCGTAGCCGATGTGCTTGTCCTTGCCGGGACAGATCCACTGGAACAGCTTGCGGTCCCACACTTCCATGTTGGGCTCGATCGAGCAGAAGCCGGTGGCGTGCAGGCGCTTCCAGCCCTCGTCCTCATAGGGCGCAACCTGCACGCAGGTCGGAATCCAGGCCTGCAGCTTGTGCCGGATGGCTTCGAGGCAGCTGACATAGTAGTCGAGCTCGCTCATGCCCTTGTACTTGCCCAAAATGGTGCCGCCGGAGATCACCAGCACGTTGAAATGGTGGTCGACGGTGATCGCCGTCTTGATGACCTCGGCGATCGTCTCGGCGTCGATGCGCGAGACCACGTCCTCGCCGCCCTTCTTCTGGTCCTTGGTGGTGGCGTTGATGTTGCAGAACAGGCATTCCTCGCCAGCATTCCACATCTCGCACACCTTGTTGATGGTGACGAAGATCAGCGAGACCTGGCCCTGCGCGACGGCGCCCATCTGGATGCCGTCCTTGGTGCGCATGTCGTACCAGCGCGGCTTGCGCTCGAAATAGATTTTGCGCGCGATCGTCTCCTCGCCTTCGCGGATAACGAACTCGCCGTCGCGCACATCGAGCACATAGGGCGAGTCTTCATTCGTGCGCACGTTCACCGGACAGCCGTCCGCGAGGTGCATGATCATCGGCACCTTGTCGCCGTAGACCTTGGTCTTCTTGAAGTCGTAGGAGAACAGATGAAAGCCCTTCCACAACAGGTCGTCGCGGTGGCGGAAATTGTCGAGCGCGGCCGCGCTGATATCGATGCCCTGGCGCAAAACATTCGTCTTCAGCACGATGTTCGGGTGAACGTCGGGGAACTGCTTATAGAGCTGCTCGATGGCCATTAAGTACCTCCTTAGTACCTGCTTTCGGTTTTGCGCGAGTCAACGGCGGACCCCACCCTTCCCGCTTTCAGGGGGAGAACAGCGTGCCGCGCGCGAGACGCCTGCGATGGAGCGACGAGCGCACCGCGAACTCTCACTTTCCCCTGAAAGGATCACGACGGCACGCATCAGACGGCGTAAAATCCTGTCTCCTCGTCGGCGTGGACAGATGCCGGCCCATTCTCCGTCATCAGGAATGTATGGCCCCATAACAGTCATCTGCCAGTCCCATCGACGAGATGAGGATGGCAGATGAAGGCCATGTTAGGCTCAAGCGCGATATTCGTGCGATTGTCGATCCGCGCCTCAGCGAGGTCCATCCCGCACAGGTGGCCCGTTGGGGTGATCAGCTTGTAGCCGAGCCGGCCAGCCTCTTCAGCCATGGCGCCGAAATACTCGTTGA
>DATBWJ010000085.1:0-6009 GCA_036514935.1 Xanthobacteraceae bacterium | reverse complement strand
GTAATAGTCGAAAATCGAATGATCGGCGCTGCGCTGGGCCGACCCGACAATCACCGTTCGCATCTGCCAATCGTGCTTGCCGGCCGGCGTCTCGAAGGTGGGCGCCACGCGCATGTAATAGTCCGCCGGATCGACGGGATCGAGCGCCTCCATGCGCGCCGCGATCTCGGGTGGCGCGTGGCGGTATCCGCGGTTCTTCATGTAGATCATGGTGCCGTCGTCGGCTTCCAGCATATAGCGCGCGTCGAAGGCAACCGCATGATCAGGCCGGTACAGCGCCCAATCGCCCCCGCTGTGGGGCACGACGCGACCCTTCAGGCGCGGGCCGTCGATGGTGCCGCCCGCGGCGGCGACGAAACCGCGCAGGCCGCCCTGCGGCAGCGGGCCGAATTTCTGGCGCGTGCCAAGCTCCATGCGGATGCGGAACACGAACTCAAGCCTCGGCGTGATGGGCGCCATGTCATCGTCTCCTTGTGCGGTTTGGTTGGCGGATGGAAATTGCAGTGGCGCGGCCTTCCTGTTCACTCCATGCCCGGCCGGCGGGCCGAATTGTGCGGACAGGCCTCGCCAACGACACGGACAGCGCCACCTCGGCGCACAGTTTTGAGTTCATGCATGGGGTGGCGGTCGTTGCCTGCTTGTGCCAATTTGGAATAGCATTCTGCTAATCGAAACAGACTGTCAATCCGGCAGCGAGCCCGCGGCCGAGGAGCGGGCGAGGGGGCGGCATGAACACGAGGGCGGACGAGGCGGGGCCTGACTACGACTATGTCATTGCCGGCGGGGGCTCCGCCGGCTGCGTGCTGGCCGCGCGGCTGAGCGAAGACCCGCGATTGCGGGTTTGTCTGCTCGAAGCCGGGCCGCGCGACCGCCATCCGCTCATCCGCATTCCGCTCGGCGTGGTGCGGCTGATCCATCATCCGCGATTGAACTGGCGCTACTGGTCGACGCCGCAGAAGCATACCGCAGAGCGGACGATCTACCTGCCGGGCGGCCGCGTCCTCGGCGGTTCGAGTTCGATCAACGGCATGATCTATATGCGCGGCCACCGCGCCGACTATGACGATTGGGCCAAGTGGGGCAACGACGGCTGGTCCTATGCGCAGGTGCTGCCCTATTTCTGCAAGTCGGAGGACAACGCGCAGTTCCGCGGCTCCCCTTATCACGGGACGAGCGGGCCGATGAGCGTCACCGATTCCGACAGCTACAGCCCATTGGTCGACATGATGGTCGAGGCGGCGCAATCCCTGCAATTGCCGGCCACCGACGATTTCAACGGGCGCGAGCAGGAGGGATTTGGCCGCCGCCAGGTGACGATCCGCGCGGGACGGCGCGAGTCGGCGGCAAGCGCCTATCTCGCTCCCGTGCGGGGCCGTGCCAACCTCACCATCATGTGCGGCGCTTTGGTCAGGCGCGTCCTGTTCGACGGCCGCCGCGCGGTCGGCCTGGAGGTTGAGACCGCAGGCCGCATTCGCCGATTGACGGCCCGCCGCGAGGTCATCCTGGCCGCGGGCGCCTTCGCCTCGCCGGCGATCCTGATGCGATCGGGCATCGGCGATGGCCACGAGCTGCGCCAACTCGGCATCGACGCCGTGCACCACGCGCCGCAAGTCGGGCGCAACCTGCAGGACCATATTTCCGCGCCGGTGCAGTATTCGAGCCCGACCACCGTGCCCTACGGCTTGTCCCTGCGCTCGCTGCCGCGCATCGCCTGGAGCGTGGTGGAATACGCCCTCTTCCGGCGCGGCCTGTTCGCCAACACGATCCTGCATGCCGGCGGCTTCGTGCGCACGCGGGCCGGCCTCGACCGCCCCGATATCCAGTTCATTCTGATGCCCGCGGATCGCACGCCTGCGGGCCGCGTGGGCATCGGGCACGGCTATGGCCTGCTCACGGTTCTGCTGCGGCCCCGCAGCAGCGGCCATGTCAAGCTGGCAAGCGCCGACCCCAAGGCGGCCCCGCTGATCGACCCGTGCTTCTACCAGGAGGCCGATGATCTCGACGACATCGTGCGCGGCATGCGCCTGAGCCGGCGCGTCCTCGAGGCGCCGGCGTGGGATGGGATACGCGGCAAGGAACTCCGTCCCGGACCCGAGGTGCAAAGCGACGCCGCGCTCAAGGACTACATCCGCGCCTGCTCGGCCACCTGCTTCCACCCCGTCGGCACCTGCGGCATGGGTCCGAACGAGAGCGACGTCGTCGATGCGCAACTGCGCGTGCGCGGCGTGCATGCCCTGCGCGTCGTCGACGCCTCGATCATACCGCGCATGATCGGCGGCAATACCAATGCGCCGGTCATCATGATCGCGGAGAAGGCGGCCGACCTGATCCTGGGAAAATCCCCGTTGCCGGCCGCCGAGGGAATCTGAGAATTCCGTTTGCAGGTACCAGCCAGGCGAGGCCGAAGCAGCGCATGGCCACGCAGCTCCGCAGCCAGGTGGGCATGGTCGCCGCGCGCGCGGTCGGCGCTACGGGTGCTCGTACCGGAACGAGCCGGGATCGAGGCGATGCAGGCCGCAGCGGCGGGCGATCGCCAGCGCCTGCGCGTACTCGGCGCGCGCGAGCGGGCGGTCGAGCCCCGGGTGATCGCCGGCCCGATGGCACGGGCGATACTGCCCCATCAGATTGAGGTAGGTGTCGGTCGAGATTTCCTCGGCCAGGAACCTCATCGCCTCCTGCGTGCCGGAAATGCCGTTGGGCAACACCAGATGGCGAACGAGCAGCCCGCGCTGGGCAAGCCCCTCGGCGTCGATCACCAGGTCGCCGACCTGCCGATGCATTTCGCGCACCGCAGCCTGATTGACGCGCACGTAGTCGCGCACATGGGAATACTTGTGCGCGAACCTGTCGTCGCCGTATTTCACGTCCGGCATGTAGATGTCGATGACGCCGTCGAGCAGCGCGAGCGCCTGCGGGCTGTCGTAGCCGCTGGTGTTGTAGACGAGCGGAAGGCGCAGCCCGTCGCCCGCCGCAATGCTCACGGCGGCCAGGATCTGCGCCACCACATGGCTGGGGGTCACGAAATTGATGTTGTGGCAGCCGAGCGCCTGCAGCCGCAGCATCATGTGGGCAAGCTCGTCGTCGCTCACCTCCTGGCCTTCGCCCTTCCAGGCGATCTCCCAGTTCTGGCAGTAGATGCAACGCAGGTTGCACCAGGAAAAGAAGATCGTGCCCGAACCGCGCCAGCCGCGCAGGCAATCCTCTTCGCCGTGATGCGGGCCGGCCGAATGGACGACGGCGCGCTCGCCGGTGCGGCAGATCGCGCCGCGGATCGACTGGCGCCGGTTGACCCGGCAATAGCGGGCGCAGAGGTCGCAATTCTCCAGGTGCCGGCGGGCCAGGCGCGCGCGTTCGGCCAACTCGCTGCTCCGCAGCAGGCCGAGATAGGCCGGTTCGACCGCGGCGCGCGGTTGCGACGGTGCGGAAGTGCCGACATGGGCCGGCATGGCAAGCTTCCCGTGTGATCGAGCATCCGCAATCAATATATGTTGATGATAGTCCGTGCGACGCCGCGCCGATTGATGCGAATCAAGCACTTCGCGCCGCAGCGCGGCTCCCGCGTTTGCCGGAGCCTCTTCGCCAGGGCGCTCCGTCGGCGTTGCTCGCTGACGTCAGACCATCATGCCGACCGGCGCCTCGATGAAGCGCTTGAACGCGGCCAGCAGCTCGGCGCCGAGCGCGCCGTCGACGACGCGGTGATCGCACGACAGCGTGACACTCATGCGGCTTTCGAACCGCACGCCGCCGTCCGCGGTTTCAACCGGGCGGCGTTCGGCGGCGCCGATGGCGAGAATGGTCGCATGCGGCGGATTGATGATCGCGGCGAACTCGCGCACGCCGTACATGCCGAGGTTGGAGATCGCGCTGGCGCCGCCCTGGTATTCCTGCGGCTTGAGCCGGCGCGCGCGGGCGCGTTCGGCGAGGTCCTTCATCTCGCGCGCGATCTCGATCAGGCTCTTGCTCTCGGCCTTGCGCACGATCGGCGTGATCAGACCGCCGTCAATGGCCACGGCGACGCCGATGTCGGAGTGCGTAAAGCGCAGCAGGCGATCCTCGGCCCACACCGCATTGGCGGCCGGCACGCGCTGCAAGGCGAGCGCGAGCGCCTTGATGGCGAAATCGTTCACCGAGATTTTGTAGGCGGGGTTGCCAGCGACCGTGCCGGCGGTGGCGTTGATCTCCTCGCGCACGGCGAGGAGCCGTTCGATCGCCACCTCGGCGGTCAGGTAGAAGTGGGGCGTCGTCTGCTTGGCCTCGATCAGGCGGGTCGCGATCGTGCGCCGCATGGCGTCGAGCGGCACTTCCTCGTAGCTGCCGGCTTCATAGAGCGCCTTGACGCGCTCGGCGCCGCGCGGGGCGGGCGACACGGCAACGGCCAGCCTGGGCGCCGCCTGCGCGATCGCCGCCTGAACGTCGCGCGCGGCGATGCGGCCGCCCGGCCCGGACGGTGCAACCTGCGCAAGGTCGATGCCGGAATCGGCCGCGAGCCGACGCGCGAGCGGTGTGGCGACGCGCCCGCTCGGCAGCCTGGCCGGGCCAAAATTGCGCTCCGGCGTGCGCACTTCGCGGAACGGATCGAGCTTGATCGGCCGCTGCGGCTGCGCGCGCCCGGGCGCGGCGGTGGCCGCCCGCGCGGGCGTCGGCGATATCTTCTGTGCGGCCGCGGCGGGCCGAGCGGCTGCCGTCGACAGATCGGAGATGATCGCCACGACCGCGCCGACCGGGGCGACCTCCCCTTCCGGCACGCGAATCTCGGCCAGCACGCCGGCCGCGATCGCCGGCACCTCGACCGACACCTTGTCGGTCTCGATCTCGAAAAGATTGTCGCCCGGCTTCACGGCGTCGCCGGCCGCCTTGAACCATTTGGTGATCTTGCCCTCGGCGACCGTCTCGCCGAGCTGCGGCATCAGCACGTCCATTGAGGCTCCGCGATTGCTCCGTCATGCCCCGCATGTTGTAGGGTGGGCAACGGCGCGGAACAGGCGATATCGCACACCTAATGCGCCGACAAGCGCCGTTGCCCACCCTGCGAACTGACCAAACTTCACCAGCTCACCGACACGTACTGCGTCTCCAAAAACTCCATCAGGCCCTCGTGCGCGCCCTCGCGGCCGATGCCGGACTGCTTCATGCCGCCGAACGGGGCCGCCGGATCGGACACGAGGCCGCGGTTGAGGCCGATCATGCCGAACTCGAGCTGTTCGGAGACGCGCAAGCCGCGGCTGAGGTCCCTGGTATACAGATAGGCGACGAGGCCGTACTCGGTGTCGTTGGCGCGCCTGACCACCTCGTCTTCCGACCTGAAGGTCTGGATCGGCGCGACCGGGCCGAAAATCTCCTCCTTCAACAGCGCCGCGCCGTCGGGCACGTTGTCGAGCACGGTCGCCGGGTAGAAGAAGCCCTTGCCCTCGGGCGTGTTGCCGCCGGTGAGCACCTTTGCCCCCTTCTTTACGGCATCGCCGACCAGGCTCACCACCTTGGCGCGGCCGTCGGCATTGACCAGCGGCCCGAGCGCGACGCCGTCGCTGAGGCCGTTGCCCATCTTGAGCGCGGCCATGCGCTCGGTGAGTTTTTGTGCGAACTCGTCGTGCACCTTCTCGTGCACGTAGAAGCGGTTGGCGGCCGTGCACGCCTCGCCCATGTTGCGCATCTTGGCGATCATGGCGCCCTCGATGGCGGCGTCGATGTCGGCGTCCTCGAACACGATGAACGGCGCGTTGCCGCCGAGCTCCATCGCCGGCTTGACCACGTTGTCGGCCGCCTCGTGGAGGAGCTTGCGGCCGACCTCGGTCGAGCCGGTGAACGAGACCACGCGCACGCGGGGATCGTGCAGCATGGCGCTCACCACCGCGCCCGAGCGGCGCGAGGGGATGACGTTGACGACGCCGGCCGGCACGCCCGCCTCCTCGACGGCCTTGATCATCTCGACCGCCGAGAGCGACGTGAAGCTCGCAGGCTTCAGGACGACCGTGTTGCCGGCCGCGATCGCGGGCCCGACCTTCCACGAGG
>DATBWJ010000084.1:0-5498 GCA_036514935.1 Xanthobacteraceae bacterium | reverse complement strand
GCCAAGGCGCGGAGAGGCCCGCGATCCGCGCGCGGTGCATGGCTGGTCGTCGCCACGCCGAGAGGCCGCCGCCGGCCCCGGCGGCGTAAGCTCCACGCGCTTTCGATGCGCCCGTTGATGGGCGCCCTTTGAATCTCGCGTGCGCGCTTGTATGGTCCGCCGCGTGCAACGACGGGTCAGCCATGGCGGAGATCGTCCCTCACTTCCACAACGAGCCGGGCGTGCCGGTGATCGAGATCGGCGCGCGCGAATTCATGTGCGTGGGCGCCAAGCCGCCGTTCGACCATCCGCACGTGTTTCTCGACATGGGCGAGGATCACGAGATCATCTGTCCCTACTGCTCGACGCTCTACCACCACGACCCGACGCTTGATCCGCACATGGCGCGCCCGGCCGCCTGCGCCATGACCGAGCCCGCCTGAGCGCGTGGCCGCTGCGCGCACGATCGTCATTGCGGGCGCCGGCATCGGAGGCCTGACGGCTGCGCTCGCGCTGACGGCGCGCGGCTTTCGCGCGCACGTGCTCGATCAGGCCGAAAGGCCGGAGGAAACGGGCGCCGGCCTCCAGCTTGCGCCCAATGCCACCCGCGTGCTGCTCGCCCTCGGCCTCGGCGCCCGCCTGCAGCCGGTCGCGGTCGCCCCGCAGGCGATCGTGATCCGGCGCGCAGCGAGCGGGAGCGAGATTGTGAGCATTCCGCTCGCCGAGGCGCCCGCGCGCTACGGCGCGCCGTACTGGGTCGTCCATCGCGGCGACCTCCACAGCGCCCTGATCGAGGCCGCGCGCGCGCGCGACGTGAGCTTCGATCTCGGCGCGCGGGTGGAGGGGTTTGCGATCCACGCCGCGGGCATCACCGTCAAGGCGACGCGCGGGGGTGCAGCCGTAAACGTCGACGGCAGCGCACTGGTCGGCGCCGACGGCCTGGGGTCGGCGGTGCGCGAGGAGCTTGGCGATCGTCGCCCGCCGTGCTTCGCCCGCCGGGTCGCCTGGCGCACGCTGGTGCCGAGCGAGATGGCGCCGCCGGCCGCGCGCGCGCCCGCTGTGCAGCTCTGGCTCGGGCCCGGCGCCCATCTCGTGCACTACCCGGTGGCGGGCGGGCGCCTGATCAACGTGGTGGCGATCGCCGAGGACGCCTGGCACGGCGCGGGGTGGAGCACCGCGAGCGCGCCGGCCGAGGTGCTGGCGCGCTTTTCGCTGGGGCGCTGGTCGCGCCATGCGCGCGACCTTCTCGGCATGCCGGAGCGCTGGCTGAAATGGGCGCTCCATGACCGGCCTGCGCTCGGGAATTGGGGCGCTGGGCCGGTCACGCTTCTGGGCGATGCCGCCCACCCGATGCTGCCATTTCTCGCCCAGGGCGCGGCGATGGCGATCGAGGACGCCGCGGTGCTTGCAAACGCCCTTGCCGCCCATCGCGACAACGTTCCCCAGGCCCTGCGGCGCTACGAGCGCCAGCGCCAGCCGCGCACGGCGCGCCTGCAACGCTCGGCGCGCCGCCTCGGCGCGCTCTATCATTGGCGCGGGCCAATGGCCGACGCGCGCAATCTCGCCCTGCGCGCGCTCGGCGGCGAGCGGCTGCGCGCGCGCTACGACTGGATTTATGATTGGCGGCCGGCGTAGTTGCGGGAGCGTAGTTGCGCGGGCGTGCGCGCCCTCACGCCGCGCGGGTGAGGCGCGGCATGAGCGTTTCGGCCGGCTCGGGGCGGCCGAACAGATAGCCCTGGGCCTGCTCGGCCCCCAGAAGCTCGATCTCGCGCTTCTGCTCCTCGGTCTCGATGCCCTCCACCACCACCCGCAAGCCGAGGCGGCGGGCGAGTTGGCAGACCGCCTCGATGATCGAGCGGGAGGGTCCGGCGGTGGTGACGTGCTGGGCGAAGCCGCGGTCGATCTTGACCTTGGAGAACGGGTAGCGCGCGAGGTAGGCGAGCGAGGAGTATCCGGTGCCGAAGTCGTCGAGCGAGAAGCGCACGCCGATGCGGCGCAGCGCGCGGATCGCCTCCAGCGTCGTCTTCTGATCCTCGATGAGCAGCGTCTCGGTGACCTCGAGCTCGAGCCGGTTGGGCGCGAGGCGGCTGATCAGCAGCGCGTCCTTGACCGTGTCGATCAGGCGCTTGGTGTCCTTGAACTGGAAGGCGGAGACGTTGACGGAGACGGAGATTTGGTCTGGCCAGTTCGTCGCCTCCATGCAGGCCTGCCTTATCGCCCAGTCGCCCATCTGCGCGATCAAGCCGCTCTGCTCGGCGATCGGGATGAACACATTCGGCGGGATCATCCCCTTGGTCGGGTGCTGCCAGCGCATCAGCGCTTCGCAACTGTCGATGTGGCTGGTCGCCAGGCTGATGATCGGCTGGTAGTACAGGAACAGCCGGCCGGTCTGGCACGCTTCACGCAGGTCGTTCTCGATCTCGCGGCGCTTGTTGAGCGCGTCGGCCATGGTCGGGTCGAACATGGCGACGGTGTTGCGCCCGGCGGCCTTGGCCGCGTAGAGGGCGATGTCGGCGGCGCGTAGCACGTCGGCTGGCTGCGAGCCGTGCTCGGGCGCGAGCGCGACGCCGACGCTGGTCGTCACGTAGATGGTCGTGCCGTCGATCTCGAACGGCGTCGACATGATGTCGACGATGCGCTGGCCCATTTCGACGGCGGCCGGCGCGGCGGTCGCCGGCTGCACCAGCACGAATTCGTCGCCGCCGATGCGCGCGACCACGTCCTCGCCGAGGAAATCCCGCAATCGCTGCGCGGTCGCCACCAGCAGGTGGTCACCGGCGTCGTGCCCGAGGCTGTCGTTGATGTTCTTGAAGTTGTCGAGGTCGATGTAGAGGAGTGAGAACGGCCGCCCCTCGGTCTCGGCCAGCACACAGGCCTCTTTGAGGACGCCGTTGAACTTGAACCTGTTGGCGAGGCCGGTGAGGCTGTCGTAATGGGCCATGCGCTCGATCTGGGCCGCGATCGCCTTGCGCGCGGTGGCGTCCTCGGTGAGCATGAGGATGCCGGCGTCCGGCGTCGGCTCGATCGAGATCACGAAGGTCTGCTGGCGTTCGGTGAAAGTCTCCAGGGTGGCGGGCTGCTGGCTGTGCAGGACGCGGTCGCACACGGCAGCAAGGTCGTTGGCGGGATCGGGCGCGAACGTTTGGGCGAGGATGAGCTGGTTGATGACGTGGCGGAACTGCGTGCCCGGCACCAGCAGGTCCTCGGGAAGCGAGTAGAGCTCGCTGAATTTCGAGTTGGCGACTTCGAGCTGCAGCTCGGCGTCGAACATCGCAAGCCCGTGCGTCATCGAGTTGAGCGCGGAATCAAGCGTGATGTTCTTGCGCCGCAGCGTCTGCGCCAGGGACTGCGATTTCTTGTTGGCGGCGGCCAGCGCCAGCAGGTTGCGGTTGATCGAGAACGTGATCGCGATGTTGGTCACGATGTAGAGCAGGACGAACACGCCGATGATGCGATAGTAGAGCTGCGGCGAGGAGAACAAGCCGAGCGCCATCGGGACGCAGAAGAACAGCAGTTGCACGATGACGAAGACGGGCCGGCCGGCGTTGCGCGCGACGTAGCCGGAAGAAAAAGCAATTCCCGCGATGATGTTGATGATGTGAGAGGGGACGTTGTCGGTGAGCGCGAGCGCAACGTAGGCGTTGTAGCCGAGAATGGCGGAGAAGACCGTCGAGCCCAGCAGGTACTCGCGGTCCCAGCGCTTGACCGTCGCCAGATCGTCGTGGCTGTGATCCGCCCGGCGGTAGCCGATGATGGTGACGACGCGCAGCGCAATGGTGATTGCTGCCGCCACGCCGAGCAGGAGGAAGGCCGGCATTCCCGTCGCCGACCAGCAGAAGAACGGCACCGCCGTGCCGACCACGTTGGACAGGACGACCGACGTCGGCGAGCTGAAGAGGGAGGCGACGAGCAGCTGGTAGCGTGCGAAATCGAACTCGACGACGTCGCGCCCGCGCGTGCCCGCGACCGCGCGCGCCAGGAACTTCGCGAGCGGCGACGGCAACCGATCGGCTATGGCGCGCCAGGTCGCGGACATGCCTCTTCCGATGGGCGGCCCGCGCAACGAGAACAGGCGCGGGACGGTCCATACAACTTTTAAATATCAAGACTTAAGATTTGATTGGCGCGAGCTTGCGCGCGCGGCGGCGCGCGAGCGCAACGCGTTTAAACGCGATGGCAATCGCCGGCGCGACCGTCAGGCCGGTGTCGATACCTCGCTCGCGGCCACGGCCTTGGGCGCGGCGCGCTCGCGGCGCAGCGCGCGGCCGAGCATGCGCTCCTGCAGCTGAGCGATGCGCTGGAGCTTCGAAATCTCCAGTGGAGTCAGCGACATGATGTGATCGACCCACATCCGCGCGGCCTCAGCCAGGTCCTGTTCGAGGTTGCCTGCCCGGCGGTTGAATGCGGCGATCAGTGCAACGCGGGCGCGCTGGCTGCCGGCGTTGCGGCCGGCATAGCTGCGGATCCATTCCTCGCCCTTGCCGTCGGGCGCGACCGCGTCGAGCACGCCCTTGGCGCAGAATTCGGCCGCCGAGTATTCCTCCCCCGACAGCAGGATGCGCTCGGCTTCGGGCGCGCCGGCGTGGCGCGACAGGATCGCGACCGCGGCGATCGGGAAGTGGTTGAAGGTGATCTCGGGATAGCTGAAGGTTGCGCCTTCCTCGCCGACCAGGACATTGCACGCGCGCGCTGGATCGATGCCGCCGCCGAGCGCCCGGCCGTGGATGTTGGCGAGCGTGATGGCCGCGCCGTCGAGCGCGGTCGCATTCAAACGGATGACGTCGGCGGCCAGACGCGCGTAGTCGGCAAGACCGGTGCGGTCGTTCTGCACGAGGCAATCGAGATAGAAGTCGAGGTCGCCGCCGAGCGAGAACACCGATCCACTGGCGCGGTAGGCGAGAAATAGAATCGGCGCCTCGTCGACCGCCGACCAGCGCCGCATGATCGCGCCCTGCACCTTGCGCACGCTGGCGATGATCGACAGCGTGAAGACCGGCTTCGGCTCCGGCTTCAGCGTGATCCACAGCGTGCGGATGTCGCGCTCGTAGGAAAGATCGATCTGCGGCAGGTCGCCGGCGATCGCACCTATCGAGCCAACGATGTCCTCGTCGCTCGGCCTTTCGACCGCCAGCGACGATGCCAGTGCCGGAATCGTCAGGGACATGAAATTTGCCGCATCACGCCACAGAACCATCGCCAGGATAGCGATGGTTAACAGTGTGTAAACAAAATCAACGGCAAATAGTTAATGCCACGCATGCGATCGCTGCGCCGCGCTGGCGAATTTATGGGCAATAACGCAGAGCCTTGCCCGGCCGGTACCCATGCACCGGCGCGCCGCGCGCTGCGCTACAACGTGATGATTTCAGGTATGTTCACTGCATCCCAGCCGCCGTCATCGCGAGACGGCGCAGCGGGCGTGGCGATCCCCTTGTCGGGGATTGCTTCGGCGGGCTTTGCCCGCCTCGCAATGACGGCGAAGAATTCGATTTAAAGGCATCCCGCTTTAGACTTGGCGC
>DATBWJ010000083.1:0-10073 GCA_036514935.1 Xanthobacteraceae bacterium | reverse complement strand
GGGTTCGCTGAGATCATCCGCAACCTTGAGGAGCGGGACGCCACCACGCGTTCGATCGTGGCGGCCAAGATCACCGGCCTCATGCCGACGCTGCAGGATCTGAAGGTGTGCGCGCGCTCAATCCTGCGCGGCACGACGATCGGTTCGGCGCTCGGCATCCTGCCCGGCGGCGGCGCGGTGATCGCGGCCTTTGCCGCCTACACCTTCGAGAAGAAGGTCTCCAAGGATCCGTCGAGGTTCGGGCGCGGCGCCATCGAAGGCGTGGCGGCGCCCGAGAGCGCCAACAACGCGGCGGCGCAGACCTCGTTCATCCCGCTGCTCACGCTCGGCATTCCGCCCAACCCCGTGATGGCGCTGATGGTGGGCGCCATGACCATCCACGGCATCGTGCCGGGGCCGCAGGTCATGACCAAGCAGCCCGACCTGTTCTGGGGCATGATCGCCTCGATGTGGATCGGCAACCTGATGCTGGTCGTCATCAACCTGCCATTGGTCGGGCTGTGGGTGCGCCTGCTGCGCGTGCCCTACCGGCTGATGTTCCCGGCCATCCTGGTCTTCTGCAACATCGGCAACTATTCGATCAACAACGCGCCCTGGGACGTCGGCATGGCCGCAGCCTTCGGCCTCGTCGGATACTGGCTCATCAAGATGGACTTCGAGCCGGCGCCGATGCTGCTCAGCTACGTGCTCGGCCCGCTGATGGAGGAGAACCTGCGCCGCGCCATGCTGATCGCGCGCGGCGACCCTATGACCTTCCTCTACCGGCCGATCTCCGCCGTGCTTCTGACGCTTGCGACCCTGCTCCTCGTGCTGGCGGTGCTACCGATGATCCGCTCGCGGCGCGAGCAGGTCTTCACCGAAACCAGCACCTGACCGCGCGGCTGCTCGAACGACGAGACCTCTGACGTCACCGGGACGAAGCTGGCGCCCGTGATGCTGTTCGCGCCCGGCGCGCCCGCGCGCTAGATTGGCACGGCCGAGTCGGACCACCGGGAGACCGCTGCCGTGCGCCAGTACCTCGACCTCATGGAGCGCGTCCTCGCCCACGGCGTGCACAAGCGCGACCGCACCGGCACCGGCACGCTCTCGGTGTTCGGCCATCAGATGCGCTTCGATCTTTCGGCCGGCTTTCCGCTCGTCACCACCAAGAGACTGCACGTCAAGTCGATCATCTACGAACTGTTGTGGTTTCTCGCCGGCGACACCAACGTCAAGTATCTGCGCGAGCACGGCGTGACCATCTGGGACGAGTGGGCGGACGCGCGCGGCGACCTCGGTCCGGTCTATGGCAGGCAGTGGCGCTCGTGGGCGACGCCGGACGGAGCCACAATCGACCAGATCGGGGAGGCGGTAGCGACGATCCGCACCAATCCCGACTCGCGCCGCATCATCGTCACCGCCTGGAACCCAGCCGATCTGCCCAAGATGGCGCTGTCGCCCTGTCACTGCCTGTTCCAGTTCTACGTCGCCGAGGGAAGGCTGTCCTGCCAGCTCTACCAGCGCTCGGCCGACGTCTTCCTCGGCGTGCCGTTCAACATCGCCTCCTACGCGCTGCTCACGCTCATGATTGCGCAGGTGACCAAGCTTGAGCCGGGCGAGTTCGTCCACACCTTCGGCGATGCGCATCTCTATCTCAATCATCTCGATCAGGCGCGCGAGCAGCTTAAGCGCCCGCCGCGCCCGCTGCCGGTGATGCGGCTCAACCCGGCGGTCACCGACCTGTTCACCTTCCGTTACGAGGATTTCACGCTCGAAGCCTACGATCCGCACCCGCACATCAGGGCGAAGGTGGCGGTGTGAGCGCATCCCGCCACGACTCCGACACTCGGTCGGCGCGAGCACCGGTAACTGTGCACCTTGTCCTGGTCGCCGCGGTCGCCGACAATGGCGTGATCGGCCGCGCCGGCGTCTTGCCGTGGCGGCTGAAATCGGACATGCAGCATTTCCGCCGCCTCACCATGGGCAAGCCGGTGGTGATGGGCCGCAAGACCTATCTCTCGCTCACCCGCACGCCGCTGCCCGGGCGTACCAATATCGTTCTGAGCACGGATCCGGCGTTCGCCGCGCCGGGGGTTGTGGTGGCGGGAAGCTTCGGCGCTGCGCTTGCCTGCGCGCGTGGCGACGCGCTGCGGCGCGGGGCAGACGCGATCATGATCATCGGCGGCGCCGATCTCTTCGCGCAGGCCATGCCGCTCGCCGACCGCATCGAGCTCACCCGCGTCCATCTGCGGCCGCAAGGCGATGTCATGATGCCCGCGATCCCGCCCGGCGATTGGCGCGAGGTCGCGCGCAGGGAATTTCCCGCCGGCCCGCACGACGAGGCGAGCTTCACGGTGCTCAGCTACGAGCGGATCACGGCGACGCCTGCCGACTGCGTCGCTGGCGCGCGTTGAAAGGGGCCGGAGCGTCCCCTATAACCCACTGACATGACGAACAGGCGCTCGATGGCCAAGGCCCGGCGCCGCTGGAGGTTTCAATGCCGTGGAGCAATCAAGGCGGTGGCCCGTGGGGCTCCGGACCGAGGGGGCCGTGGGGCTCCGGGCCGCAGTCGGCTGGGCCGGGCACGCCCGATCTGGAGGAAATCCTGCGCCGCAGCCAGGACAAGCTGCGCAGCGTGCTGCCCGGCGGCAGCCTCGGCGGCAGGGGCATGATCATCATCGTGCTCGCGGCCGTCGTAGTGTGGGGGCTGTCCGGCTTCTTCCGGGTCGAGCCCGACGAGCTCGGCGTCGTTCTGCGCTTCGGCAAGTACACGCGCGACGCCAAGCCCGGCCTCAACTATCACATCCCCTATCCGGTCGAGACCGTGCTGCTGCCGAAGATCACGCGTGTCAACCGCATCGATATCGGGATGCGGGTCGTCGAGGACCTGCGGCGCGGCACCGCCATGCGCGACGTGCCCGAGGAAAGCCTGATGCTCACCGGCGACGAAAACATCGTCGACGTCGACTTCTCGGTGTTCTGGGTGATTAAGCCCAACGGGGCCGGCGACTATCTGTTCAACATCCAGAATCCGGAAGGCACCGTGAAGGCGATCGCCGAAAGCGCCATGCGCGAGATCATCGGCCGCTCGGAAATCCAGCCCATTCTCACCGGCGCGCGCCAGACCATCGAGACCGCGGTGCACGAGCTGATGCAGAGGGTGCTCAACCATTACGGCGCCGGCATCCAGATCACCCAGGTGCAGCTGCAGAAGGTCGATCCGCCGTCGCAGGTGATCGATTCCTTCCGCGACGTGCAGGCAGCGCGCATCGACGCCGAGCGCGCGCAGAACGAGGCGCAAACCTATGGCAACCGCGTGGTGCCCGAGGCGCGCGGCAGGGTGGCGCAGATCACTCAGGCCGCCGAGGCCTACCGCGAACAGACGGTCGCCGAGGCCAAGGGTCAGACCGCGCGCTTCGTCCAGGTTTACGACCAATACAAGAAGGCGCCGGACATCACGCGCCAGCGCCTCTATCTCGAGACCATGGAGCGCGTCTTCGGCGGCGCCGACAAGATCATCCTCGACTCCGGGCCGCCGGGCGGTGGCGGCGTCGTGCCCTATCTGCCGCTCAACGAGTTGACGCGCCAGCCGGCGACGCCGCGATCGACGCAGACACCGACAGGAGGCACCCGATGAGGCTCGGTTTCACCGGCGGCGTGATCGCCGTCCTCGTCGCCGTCGTCGCGATCCTCGGCTACGGCTCGCTGTTTTCGGTCTACCAGACGCGCCAGGCGCTGGTCGTGCGTCTCGGACAGCCGGTTCGCATCGTCACCGAACCCGGACTCAACGTCAAAATCCCGATGATCGACAGCGTGATCTACATCGACAACCGCATTCTCGATCTCGAGAACCCCTCGCAGGAGATCATCGCCTCCGATCAGAAGCGGCTCGTGGTCGACGCCTTCGCCCGCTACCGCATCCAGGAACCGCTCAAGTTCTACCAGACCGTCAGCACCATCGAAGGCGCCAATTCGCGGCTTTCCACGCTCTTGAACTCGGCGCTGCGCCGGGTTCTCGGCGAGTCGACCTTCATCCAGGTGGTGCGCGACCAGCGGGCCGAGCTGACGCAACAGATGCGCGAGCAACTCGATCGCGAGGCCCAGGCCTTCGGCATCTCGGTGCTCGACGTGCGAATCCGCCGCGCCGACCTGCCGGAGCAGAACAGCCAGGCGGTCTATCAGCGCATGCAGACCGAACGCCAGCGCGAGGCCGCCGAGTTCCGTGCCCAGGGCAGTCAGCGCGGCCAGGAGATCCGCGCGCGCGCCGACCGCGACGTCACCGTGCTGGTCGCCGACGCCACCTCGAAGGGCGAACAAATACGCGGCGAGGGCGACGCGGAACGCAACCGCATCTTCGCCGAGGCTTTCGGCAAGGATCCCGATTTCTTCATCTTCTACCGCTCGATGCAGGCCTACGAGGCGGGCTTGAAAGCCAGCGACACGCGCTTGCTGCTCAAACCCGAAGGCGAATTCTTCCGCTTCTTCGGTGATTCCGGCGGCAGGCCGCGCGACGCCGACAAGAAATGACGCGGCCGGCGCGGCTACGGGCGAGCGGGTCGTGAGGCGTGATGTCCCAGTTCCTGGTCGCCCTCGGCCTCGTGTTCGTGATCGAAGGCTTGGTCTTCGCCGCCTTTCCGGGCGCAGCCAAGCGGGCTGTCGCCACCGTGCTGGAGACGTCGGACCCTGTGCTGCGGGCGGTGGGTCTGGCCAGCGCCGTGCTCGGCCTCCTTGTCATCTGGCTTGTGCGCGGCTAAGCCCCGAGGCTGCGCACAGGCGGTCGACCGGGAACCGGCGTGCCCGCCCCGGCTGCCCGCAGGACCGGCGTGCGGCTCGCCGCGCCCGTGCTCGGCCGCACGATCTTGCGCCCGAATTCGGTGCCTGATCGCGCCCGGGCAGGTTCTTGCGTCAGCCGAGCGAGCGGCGCACTGTCAAGGCAGCCATTTCGAGGAGATTGTGAACCCATGGCCGGCTTTTCGGATCTTGTGCACCGCGCGTGCCGCTGGGTGCTTGCAGCCGCGGCGGCCGCCGGGCTCGCATTGCCCGTGCTGATCGCGCCCGCGCAGGCGCGCGGGCCCGAGGCCATCGCCGATGTCGCCGAGAAGGTGATCGACGCGGTGGTCAACATCTCCACCTCGCAGACCGTGGAGGCGCGCGGCGCGATGCCGCAATTGCCGCCCGGCTCGCCGTTCGAGGAGTTTTTTGAGGAATTCTTCAAGAACCGGCGCCCGGGCGACAATCAGAATCGCGAGCGCGCGCCGCGCCGCGTCAGCTCGCTCGGCTCCGGCTTCATCATCGATGAGTCCGGCATCGTCGTCACCAACAACCACGTGATTTCCGACGCCGACGAGGTGACCGTCATCCTCAACGACGGCGCGCGGCTCAAGGCCGAGGTGATGGGGCGCGACCAGAAGACCGACATCGCGCTCCTGCGCGTGAAGACCGACCGGCGGCTCACGGCCGTCAGGTTCGGCGACTCGGAGAAGCTCAGGATCGGCGAATGGGTGATCGCCATCGGCAACCCGTTCAGCCTGGGCGGCTCGGTCACCGCCGGCATCGTGTCGGCCCGCAACCGCGACATCAACTCGGGTCCTTACGACAACTACATTCAGACCGACGCGGCTATCAACCGCGGCAATTCCGGCGGTCCGCTGTTCAACCTCGACGGCGAGGTGGTCGGCGTCAACACCGCCATCATCTCGCCGTCGGGCGGCTCGATCGGCATCGGCTTTGCGGTGCCGTCCAAGACGGCGGTGGCGATCATCGATCAACTGCGGCAGTTCGGCGAGGCGCGGCGCGGCTGGCTCGGCGTGCGCATCCAGCAGGTGACCGAGGACATCGCCGAGAGCCTCGCCATCAAGCCGGCGCGCGGCGCGCTCGTCGCCGGCATCGACGACCGGGGTCCGGCCAAGCCGGCCGGCATCGAGCCGGGCGACGTCATCGTCAAGTTCGATGGCAAGGACATCAAGGAAATGCGCGACCTGCCGCGCATCGTCGCCGACACGCCGGTCGGCAAGGAGGTCGAGGTCATTGTCATCCGCAAGGGCAAGGAGGAGCGCAGAAGCGTCATGCTCGGCCGCCTCGAGGACGACAAGCAGGCGGCGCTCGCGCCCAAGAAGGATGCCGCGCCCGAGGAGAAATCAGTCGTCCAGAAGACGCTCGGCCTGCAACTCTCGAATCTGAGCGACAGCCTGCGCCTGCGCCACAAGATCAAGGAGCAAGTGAAAGGCGTTCTCATCACCGGCGTCGAGCCCACTTCGGTCGCCGCCGAGAAACGGCTGTCGGTCGGTGACGTGATCGTGGAGGTCGCGCAGGAGCCGGTCGCAACGCCCACCGACCTGCAGCGCCGGCTCGACCAGCTCAAGAAGGAGGGCCGCAAGTCGGCGCTGTTCCTGGTGTCGAGCCCGGAGGGCGACCTGCGCTTCGTGGCGCTGAGCTTGCAGTAGCGATAAACTTGCTGCGCCAGGCAAACCTGAGGGAGAGGGAACATGCGGATCGTTAAACGTCGTCAGGTCAGGGTCCGCTGTTTTCATACAATATATCAATGATTTGTGCATTGGGTCGGGGCGACGGCCGGCGGGATTCATGGGAGTTCACGGGGATTGTCCGGTGCACCAAGACCCGATCATTCGCGGGGCTGCAATGCGAAATAGCCGATTTCAAGCGCTCGTAGGTCTGGTGGGTTTTGAATAACATTTATAGAATAATACCCAGCGGGAGAGTGTGGTCTCTCGCAACCGGCGTACACGGTCATGAAAAGTATGTTGGCTATGGCAAGTGCGGCTGCGCTCGTCGTACTGTCGACTTCGTCATTCGCTGCCCAAAAGGGGAAGCCTGTTGCGGCCGGCCAGCTCGATCGGGCAGCGGCGAACTTGCAATGCCGCAAGTTGATGGCGGAAATGTTCCCGCCGTCGGTGAAAACACCGATGTATCAGAAGCGGAATATGTTTATTGGTTGCAAATTGAACGGCGGGCGTTTTCAGGGTTCGTGAGCGTTTTCAAGAGATGCACACGCTGAGGCTGCATACGCCGGATCGATAGTTTATAATTTCTGTGGTTCAAATCGCGATGCGAAGGCGTCACGGTGGCCGTGCCAAACAAGCGAGATGCACGATGATATTCCGTTTCGTGTCGATATCCACTCTCGTCGCCAGTACAATGATCGCGGCGCTGTTGATTGCACAGCCGGCGACAGCGGCAAAGTCGCAGGCACAACAATCGGCCAATCCTGCGGCCGGTAAGGCTAACGCCGGCGCGTGTCAAGACGCCGCGCGGGCGAAATACCGGAAGGTCAGAGACAACGGTACGTCGCGCGAGGCAGCTGTCCAGCGCTGCCTCAAGGGCGGGCTGGGCGCGATCTGACAAGCGCAGTTCCCGGAGGCTGAAATTCGGGATGCCTTCATTGTTGATTCCTTCTGTTTTCAGCCATCAGTTGACGGTTGGCCCAGGGGCACGATGAGCGCCCCCGGGCCTCGAATTTCGGGCGGGGAGTCACCGCGCGGAGCACAAGGGATAGACCGAACAGCTATTGCCCGCCGTTAACCTCGACAAAAGGCAGGTCCGCGACTCGCTCTCCGACCATTCGGGCACATCGAGTCGATGGCTTGGAACCGCAGCCGGGAGGCCGCCGTGGTCGATGCGCGCGGCGGCGAACTGCGGTTCGTGGCGCTGAGCCTGCAGTGACGTTCGTGTCCCGGATGCGGTGCAGCGCGAAGCGAAGCTGAGCGGTGCGCCGCTGATCCGGGACCGTTCCAAACTCGGATCGTGGTACGGTCCCGCGTCCGCAGCGCACCACTTCGCTTCGCTTCGTGCTGCGCTGCGCGCGGGACACCGTGGCGTGAACGGCGCTCAATCCAGCACTTGGCTGACCATGCCGTCGGCGAGCTTGGGCTCGAACCAGGTCGACTTGGGCGGCATGATCTCGCCGGCGTCCGCCACCGCCATCAGGTCGGCCATCTGGGTCGGATAGAGCGCGAAGGCGACCGCCATCCCGCCCGACGCCACGCGGCGCTCGAGCTCTTCGAGGCCGCGCGCGCCGCCGACGAAGTCGATGCGCTTGTCGGTGCGCGGATCGGTGATGGCGAACAGCGGCTCGATGACGTGGCGCGTGAGCAGCGTGATCGGCAGCCGCCCGATCGGATCGCGCGCGCTGGCGAGATCGGGCCGCAGCGTTAGCCGGTACCAGCGGCTATCAAGATACATGCCGAAGTCTGCCGCCGCGACGGGGCGGACCGGCTGCTCGCTGGGCTCGACCGAGAAGCGCGCGCGCAGTTCGGCGAGGAGCGCGTCGGGGCTGCGGCCATTCAAGTTCCGGATGACGCGGTTATAGTCGAGGATGGTCATCTCGTGGTGGGGAAAGATCACCGAGAGGAAATAGTTGCGTGAGCCTGCGCCAACGCTGCGAGCACGCGCCACGCGCGCGGCGGCGGCCGCGCGGTGATGGCCGTCGGCGATGTAGAGCGCTGGCAACGCGTCGAAGGCACGCGTGAGCCAGTCGATGGGCCCCGCCTCGCCGATCACCCAGAGCTGGTGGCGCACGCCGTCGTCGGCCACGACGTCCACCTCGGGCGGCGGCGCGGCGGCACGCGCCAGCGCGGCGTCGATCGCCGGGGCGGCCGGGTAGGCCATCATCACCGGGCCGGTCTGCGCGTTGACGGCCTCGATCTGGCGCACGCGGTCGTCCTCCTTGACGGGCGTGGTCAGCTCGTGGCGGCGGATGCGGTGCGCCCGATATTCGGCGAGCGAGGCGACGCCGGCGAGGCCGGTCTGCGCGCGGCCGCGCCAGGTCAGCCGGTAGGCGTAGTAGCAGGGTTTTGCGTCGCGGATCAGCACGCCGGCCGCGATCAGGCGGCCAAGATTCTCGGCTGCCTTGGCGTAGACGGCGCGATCATAGGGGTCGATCGCCGGATCAAGGTCAATCTCAGCCTTGGAGACGTGCAGGAAGCTCCACGGCTTGCCGGCGGCGCGCGCGCGCGCCTCCGCGCTGGTGAGCACGTCATAAGGCGGCGCCACGACTTCGGCCGCCCGCCCCGGCGCGGGCCGGAGCGCGCGGAAGGGTTGGATGAGAGGCAAGGGGGCTCCGCAACGGCAATTGATGGAGCCCCGGTTTAGTCGGCGCCGGCAGCCGGTTCAATGGCGAACGCGAGCAGCCGTCGAGCGTGACCCGCTTCATGAGCTAGAAAGGCCTTCGCCCTCCCAATATCGTCGTGCATGGCTTCCAAGCGCATCTTGAGCGACGACGATTTCCTTGGACGGTTTGTTAGGATAGGATCGCGCCATGCTTGATTGGTCCCAATGTCCGGCGGTCGAGCGCGTGCCGGGGAAAGTCGGTAGTGAGTGGCTCTTCAAGGGCACGCGCGTACCGGTCCGGGCGCTCTTTGAAAATCTCGAAGACGGCGCGCGCATAGACGATTTTCTGGAATGGTTTCCCGGCGTGACACGCCAGCAGGTTGAGCTTGTGCTGCGACATGCGGAGCGGAGTCTGTTGGCGGTCTAGGCGTATCGTCGCCGCACGGATGTGAAAATTCTCTTTGACCAGGGAACGCCCGAACCGCTGCGTCGCGCACTGGCCGGCCATGAGGTCTCGACGGCGTATGAAAGGGGATGGGCAGACCTCGACAACGGTGCCCTGCTGATGGCTGCGGAATCCGATTTCGATGTCCTGATTACCACGGATCAGAACCTGAGCTATCAACAGAACCTTACTGGTCGTCGCCTTGCCATTCTTGTACTGCCGACTACGAGTTGGCCGAGGATTCGCGCCCACACGACGCACATTGTTGCGGCGCTCGACGGCCTGCGGCCGGGTGATTTCGCCAAATTGCGTTTTCCATAGGCAACAAATCAGCGCGTAGGTTGGGTTAGCGCGGCCCGTCCGACCTGGGTTCTGGCTGGACGCTTGTTCCGCGCGTAACCCGACATTGCGACCGAGAGGCCGAGACGTTGGGTTACGCGCGGTTCGACCTTCTCGATCTTGCCCAGACGCCGGTGGCCGCGCTAACCCAACCCACGGGCTATGGGCTGCCAATGAATTCAGCGACTCCCGACTGCACAGATTCGATGGCTGCCAAGAGGCTCGGGACAAGGGGCTTGAGGTC
>DATBWJ010000082.1:0-9558 GCA_036514935.1 Xanthobacteraceae bacterium | reverse complement strand
CCATTGTTGTTGACGACGAACACCGCCGGCACCTGCCACACCCCGGCCATGTTCAGCGCCTCGGCCACGTCTCCTTTCGAAGTGGCGCCGTCGCCGAACACGCACACGGCCGCGCGCGCCTCCCCGCGCAGCCGGAAGGCGAGCGCGACCCCGACGGCGTGCGGGGCATGCGTGCCGACCGGCACGCAGTTCGGAAAGTCCTGGCGCGGGCCGGCGAAGTCGTTGCCGCGCTCATCGCCGCCCCAGTACAGGAACAGCTCCTTCAGGCTCACGCCGCGCCAAAGCTGGGCGCCGTGCTCGCGGAAGCTCGGCAGCAACACGTCGCTCGGCGCCATCGCCGCCGCGATGCCGACGGCCACCGCCTCCTGGCCCAGTGACGACGCATAGGTGCCGAGCCGGCCGGTGCGTTGCAGCGCGATGGCCTTGGTGTCGAAGCTGCGCGTGAGCACCATCGCGCGATAGAGCGCGAGCAGCTCGTCTGGCTCGCGCGCAAAATCCGGCAGCGGCCCGATCGCCCGGCCGTCGGCGTCAAGGACGCGCGTGCAACCAATGGCAAACTCGGCAACGGTGTTCACGGACCAATCCCGAATTCGAGATTTGCGCGCCTTATCGGCCGATCGCGCGCGCCATCAATTGATGTAGCTCAACACCCCGATCGCGCGCCGTCCTATCGTCGCCGGCGAACTGCCCGCGCAGCGCAGCGTTAAGGAAAAGCCATGGTCAACACGCAACCGAGCCTGTCGATCTCGCCGGAAAAGGTCTGCTACGTGGTCATCAAAGCGCGCGAGTACGACGTCAAGGACGTGGTGACCGACCCGGATTCTGGCTCCAACCCGTCGGACGACTCGATGCTGTCCGTGTTGGAGGATCACCACGACGATCCGGTCGCGGCCGAGATGCGCGCCTTCATCGACGCGCTGACGCAGGACGAGCAGATCGATCTCGTCGCGCTGGTGTGGCTGGGGCGCGGCGACGGCACCATCGAGGACTGGGAGGAGCTGCGCGCGGAAGCCGCGCGCGCCCACAACAGGCGCACCGCGCGCTACCTGATGAGCAAGCCGCAGCTCGCCGACCACCTGGAAGAGGCTCTTTCGCAGTTCGGCTGCTCATGCGAGGAATTCGAGGCCGGCCACCTGTGAGCGGTGCTGCGCCTTCGCGGCCTTGATGTTGCGCCATGGCGACGACAGCCAGGAAACCCAACCGCGACCGGGCGGAGCCCGCAGGGCAGGCGGCTCTGCGCTATCTCGCGGCCGGCTGGTCGGTTCTGCCGCTGCGCCCGCGCGACAAGCGGCCGCTGATCCGCTGGGAAGGGTTGCAGGTGGCCCGCCCGTCGCCATCCGAGGTGGCCGGTTGGTTCCGGCAATGGCCTGACGCCAATGTCGGCGTCGTCACCGGCGAGATTTCCAATCTGATCGTGATCGACATCGATCCGCAGCACGGCGGCGAGGCCTCGCTCGATCGCCTTTGCCAGCGCTTCGGCGCCTTGCCGGCGACCGCCGAAGCGAGGACCGGCGGCGGGGGGCGGCATCTCTACTTCGCCCATCCCGGCGGGCATGTGCGCAACCGGGCCGGCCTTGCGCCCGGCGTCGATCTGCGCGGCGATGGCGGCTACGTCGTCGCGCCGCCTTCGGTGCATCCCAACGGAAGACCCTATGTCTGGGTGGCAGGACGTTCGCCCGAGGAGACGACGCCGGCCCCGCTGCCGCGCTGGCTCGTGCGGCCGAGCGCAACGCGGCCGGGACGCACGCTCGTCGATTGGCGAAGGCTTGTCCACGAAGGCGTGCCGGAAGGCCAGCGCAATTCGACCATTGCCTCGCTCGCTGGCCATCTTCTGTGGCGCGGCGTCGACCCGCAGGTCGTGCTGGAATTGCTGCTGGCGTGGAACCGCATGCGCTGCCGGCCTCCGCTCGACGACGCCGAGGTGGCGCAGGTGGTCGAGAGCATCGTTCATCTGCACGAGGGCGAAGCGCACCCCGCTGCCGTTGCTGACGCGCCGGGAGGCCCGACATGAGCGAGGCCCTGTGGACGCCGCGCGAGGCCGCGCGGCCCATCGCCGGCGAGCGCCTTCGCCTGTTTGCGCTGGCGGCGACCGCCGACCTCGGCGCGGCCGTCGCGCGCGCGCTCGGCCAACCGCTTGCGGCCCACGAGGAGCGATCGTTCGAGGACGGCGAGCACAAGGCAAGGCCGCTCGCCGCGGTTCGCGGCGCCGACGTCTACGTCATCCACAGCCTGCACGGCGGCCCCTCCGACAGCGCCAACGACAAGCTGTGCCGGCTGCTGTTCTTCATCGGCGCCATCAAGGATGCAGGCGCCGACCGCGTCACCGCCGTCGTGCCCTATCTGTGCTATGCGCGCAAGGATCGCCGCACCAAGCCGAACGACCCCGTCACCACGCGCTACATCGCCGGCCTGTTCGAAGCGGTGGGGACCGACTGCGTCATCACGCTCGAAGTGCACAATCCGGCGGCGTTCGAGAACGCGTTCCGCCGCCCGACGGTGACGCTGACCGCGGCGCCGCTGTTCATCGACTACGCCCGCGCGCTGAAGGACGAGCCGCTGTGCGTGGTCTCGCCCGACCCGGGCGGCGTCAAGCGCGCCGAGCTTCTGCGCGAAGCGCTCGAAGCTGCGCTCGGGCGGCCGGTCGGCAAGGGCTTCGTCGACAAGCGCCGCAGCGCGGGCGTCGTCTCGGGCGACCTGTTCGTCGGGGAAGCGGACGCCACCGCGCTCATCATCGACGACCTCATCAGCACCGGCACCACCTTGCTGCGGGCAGCGCGCGCCGTGCGCGCGGCCGGCGCCCGCCGGGTGATCGCGCTCGTCGCCCATGGCCTGTTCATGCCCGGCTCGGCCGATGTGCTGGCTGACCCGGCGATCGAGCGCCTCGTCATCACGGATGCGGTGCCGCCGTTCCGGCTCGGCCCGAATGCCGCCCGCGGCAAGCTCGATATCCTGCCGGCGGCACCGCTATTGGCCGAGGCGATCCGGCGCCTGCACGAAGGGCGCGCGCTCACCGACCTCCTGGTCTTTTGAGCAGGCGCTCCAGACGCACCGCATCGCCCGCCGCCAGCCGCAGGTACAGTTGCGCCAGGCGCGGCCATTTCTCCGGCGTGCGCGGATTGGGCTCGATCAGATGGGCGATCGCCAGCCGCGCCCGCAGCATGGCGCGATGGCAGCGGTAGAACACAAACAGCTCCTCGGGCACCGCGTCTGCAAGCTCGCGCGTGAACCGCGCTCGCACATATTCGCCGACCCAGGCCGCGCCGAGCCGCTCGCATTCCAGGCTCAGGAACGCGATCTCGTCGAACGGGTCGACCGCCCGCAGCCGATCGTTGAATTCCAGGCAGTCGATGATCCTGACCGGATCGCCAAGCCAGATGTGCTCGGGACGCAGGTCGCCGTGGCCGTCGACGATGTGCCGCGCCCGCACGCGCGCGCCGATGAGCGCACTGCGGTGGGCGAGAAAGGCGCGCTGGATGCGATCGAGGCGCCTGACGAGCCCCGCCGGCAAGTTGAAACGGGCGTCGAGCAAGACGCGACGATTGTTGGCAAGGCTGCGCGGCCAGTCGCACAGGTGGACCGCCGGGGACTTCAGCACCGGCGCGGACCGCCGATAGAACTGGACGAGCGTGGCGACCAGCCGGTCGAGCTGCCAGGTCTCGACGCGATGGTCCTGGATGGCGCGCTCGAGCGTCTCACGCTCGTCGAGGCGGCGCATGGCGACCAGCCAGTCGACCACCTCGCCACCGCCGCCGAGCGCGAGAGCGCCATCGGCAGTGGTCAGCGCCACCACGTCGAGGTAGACATCAGGCGCGAGCCGGCGGTTGAGCCTGAGCTCCGCGCGGCAGGCTGCCGCGCGACGCGCCAGCGTGGAAAAATCGAGATAGGGAAATCGGACGGGCTTCTTGAGCTTGTAGACGCGGTCGCCGGCGAGAAAGACCCAGGACATGTGGGTCTCGCGGCGCGTCACCTCGTCGACGGCGTGGGGATAGGCGGCGGGCCGGCTGAGGAACGCCACCTTCTGATCGAGCGTCGGCTCGCTTGCGATTTCCAATGCGTTGTCGCGCACCGCGCCATCCTCGCCGGCCGCCGGCAAACTATGGGACTGCTGCCCGATTCGGTTGATTCCGATCAATACGCGATCGACCCGGTCGGACAAACTGGCTTGAGGAGAATGATGATGCCTTTCGTGGATCGCTCGGATGCCGGACGAAAACTCGCCGCCGCGCTCGCCAAGTACAAGGGACAGCGTGCGGTCGTGCTGGCGCTGCCGCGCGGCGGCGTGGTGGTGGCGGCGGAAGTCGCGCGCATGCTCGAAGCGCCGCTTGATCTGATCCTCGTGCGCAAGATCGGCGCTCCGTCCGAGCCGGAATTGGCCATGGGCGCCATCGTCGACGGCGCCGAGCCGATCGTCGTGCGCAACGAGGACGTGATCGGGTTGCTCGGCGTGAGCGAAGCGCAGTTCAAGGCGGTGAGCGACCGCGAGCTGGCCGAGATCGAGCGGCGCCGGCGGCGCTACCTCGGCACCCGCGCGCGCGCCGAGGTGGCCGGCGGCGTCGCCATCGTGATCGACGACGGCATCGCCACCGGCGCCACCGCGCGCGCCGCGCTGCAGGCGACGCGCCAGCGCAGGCCGGAAAAACTGGTCATGGCGGTGCCGGTCGCCCCCACCGCCACGATCGAGGTCCTGCAGCGCGAAGCCGACGACGTCGTTTGCCTAGAGGCCTACGAGTATTTCGGCGCGATCGGGTTCTTCTATTCCGATTTCCGGCAGGTGTCGGACCAGGAGGTGATCGACCTGCTCGCCCGCTTCCCAGTTTCGCCGCGAGCCGAAATCACTCAACCGGCGTTGACCGCCAGACAGTCACCGTGACGCAGTGATCGGCGGGCAGGCCCTTGCAGAAATGGGTCCGGCGGCGCGCGCTCGGTGTGGAGAACAAGGATGTCCTACGCGACCTTGATGGTCCACGTCGACACCGACGACGCGGACGAGGCTTCGCAGGCGCGCGCGCGCCTGGCGAGCGCGCTCGCCGACCGCTTCCAGGCCGAGCTGATCGGGATCGCTGCCCGCGCGCCCTTGCCGTTCGCGGCCGAGGGGGTCGTGATCGATCCGGTGCCGATGCAGCGCGAGATCGAGGACATCGCCGCGCGGCTCGAGCGCACCGCCGATCAGTTTCGCGCCATCGCAGGCAAGGGCGGCCGCCAGGTCGAGTGGCGGTCGGCGCTCGAATTTCCCACCGAATTCGTGGCACGGGAAGCCTGCGCCGCCGACCTCGTCATCATCGGCGCCGGCCGCGCGGCGCGCGAGCCCTATCGCGCGCTCGACGCCGGCAGCCTGATCCTCAAGGCTGGTCGGCCGGTCCTGGTAGCGCCGGGCGATCTCGCCGCGCTTGCCGCCAAGCGGATCGCCGTCGCGTGGAAGGATGCGCGCGAGGCGCGCCGCGCGCTCGCCGACGCCCTGCCGTTCCTGCAGTTGGCCGACAGCATCGAGCTGTTGGAGGTGTGCGAATGGGGGGCGGAGGAGCAGACCCTGCGCCGGCTCAAGGACGTTGCGGGCTTTCTCGCGCGCCATCGCATCACCAGCGTGACCGAGCGCGTGCTGCCGGGTGCGGGCAATGCGGGCGAGGTGCTGCTGCGCTTTGTCGCCGACGAGCAGGCCGATCTCATCGTCGCCGGCGCCTATGGTCACACGCGTCTGGGCGAATGGATGTTCGGAGGCGTCACCCGCGACCTCATAACGAAGAGCCCGGTGTGCTGCCTGTTGTCCCACTGAGCACGGCGGGGCGCGACATGGCATCTCACGAAGCATCCGGCACGATCACGGTTGAGCGAGCCAAGAAATCCGGAGGAGGTCAATGGAGACGCCGCTAAAAGTCGAGTTCCAGGGAATGGACCCTGTCGAAGCCTTGCGCGCTGCGATCACCCGCTATGTCGCCGACCTCGAGGAGCGCTACGGACGGGTGACGTCCTGCCACGTCGTCTTGAAGGCGCCCGGCCACCATCACCGCACGCACGGCCTCTATGAGGTCAATATCCACCTCGCCCTGCCGAGCGGAAAGGAAGTCAATGTCGGGCGCACGCCCAGCGCGGATGAGCGCCACGGCGACGTCGATTTCGCCGTCCATGACGCCTTCAAGCGCGCGCGGCGCCGCCTGCAGGATCAGGTGCGCCGCATCCAAAGTCAGGTCAAGGCG
The DNA here is from genome assembly GCA_036514935.1 of Xanthobacteraceae bacterium. Taxonomy (GTDB): domain Bacteria; phylum Pseudomonadota; class Alphaproteobacteria; order Rhizobiales; family Xanthobacteraceae; genus DATBWJ01. The sequence goes on along the minus strand of DATBWJ010000082.1, from coordinate 3,367 downwards.
CACGAGGCGCAACCTATCGGCACGGTGAGGCGGCTTGAGCCCGACTTCGGCTTTCTGGAAACCGTGGATGGCCGCGAGGTCTATTTTCACCGCAACAGCGTGCTCGACGGCGCGTTCACCCGCCTCAAGGTCGGCGCCCGCGTGGCTTTCGCCGAGGAGGTGGGCGAGAAGGGACCGCAGGCCAGCACCGTGAAGCTCTTGGGCAAGCATGGACTACGCTGATGAACGATGCCCCGCTGCCGAAGGCCCGGTGGGAGCATTTTCCGCACGAGGCCGACGTGGGCGTGCGCGGCTGGGGTGCCACGCTGGCGGAGGCTTTTGAGCAGGCCGCGCTCGCGCTGACGGCGGTGGTGACCGACGCCGCCATTGCGCCGGCGCGCGCGGTGGAGGTGACCTGCAGCGCGCCCGACCGGGAGCTTTTGCTGGTGGAATGGCTCAACGCCATCATCTACGAGATGGCGGTGCGGCGCATGCTGTTCGGCCGCTTCGAGGTTCGCATCGACGGGGCGCGCCTAGACGGGCGGCTGTGGGGTGAAGCGGTCGATGTCGGGCGCCACGCCCCGGCGTGCGAGCCCAAGGGAGCCACCTATACCGCGCTCAAGGTCGCCCAGGTCGCCGACGGCGCCTGGTCGGCGGCCTGCGTCGTGGACGTGTGAACGGAGCCGATCATGGATCCAGCGCGCTTCTGTCGGATCGACGCAACCACCTGGCGGGTCGAGCCCACGGGCGCCATGCGGGTGCCCGCCGTCATCTATGCCGACGAGCCCCTCATCCGGGCCATGGACGACAAGGTCTACGAGCAGGCCGTCAACGTGGCGACCCTGCCCGGCATCGTCGGCGCCTCCTATGTCATGCCGGATGCCCATTGGGGCTACGGATTCCCCATCGGCGGGGTTGCCGCCTTCGATGCCGACGAGGGCGGGGTGGTATCCGCCGGCGGGGTCGGCTTCGACATTTCCTGCGGCGTGCGCACCATGATCACCGGCCTCACCTTGGTCGACATCCGGCCGGTACAGCGGGACCTCGCCGACTCGTTTTACCGGCAGATTCCGGCCGGCGTCGGCAGCGTGGGCGCCATCGCGCTTGATGCCCCCGAGATGGATGCCATGCTGCGGGGCGGCGCCCGCTGGGCGGTCGAGCGCGGCTGGGGCGAGGAGCGCGACCTCGAGCGCATCGAGGAGCAGGGCACGATGGCCGGGGCGCGGCCCGAATGCGTGTCGCATCGCGCCAAGGAGCGCCAGCGCCGCGAGATGGGCACGCTCGGCTCCGGCAACCATTATCTCGAAATCCAGGTGGTGGACGAAATCTATGATGCTGCGGTGGCGAGCGCGTTCGGCCTGGTGAAGGAGGAGGCGGTCGTCACCATCCACTGCGGCTCGCGCGGGCTCGGCCATCAGATCGGCACCGAATTCCTCAAGGAGATGGTGATCGCGGCGGGCGCGGCCGGCATCCAACTGCCCGATCGCGAACTCGCTTGCGCGCGGATCAGGTCGGAAATCGGCGAGCGATACCTCGGCGCCATGCGAAGCGCCATCAACTGCGCCCTGGCCAACCGCGAAATCCTCGGCCACTTCGCGCGACGCGTGTTCCATCACTTCTTTCCGCGCGCCGACCTCAGGCTTATGTTTGACGTCTCGCATAACACCTGCAAGGTCGAGCCGCACGTGGTCGACGGCCGCCGGCGCGAGCTGTTCGTCCACCGCAAGGGCGCCACGCGCGCCTTCGGCCCCGGCCACCCGAGCCTGCCCGACGCCCTGCGCGAGGTCGGCCAGCCCGTGCTCATCGGCGGCAGCATGGGCACCGCCTCCTTCGTGCTCGTCGGCCAGGCGGAGAGCGAGGCCAAGGCGTTCTCGTCGGCCTGCCACGGCGCTGGCCGCGCCATGTCGCGACACGCCGCGCTCAAGCAATGGAGCGGCCGCAGGATCATCGATGATCTCGCCGCCGAGGGCATCCTCATCCGCAGCCCCTCGACGCGCGGCGTCGCCGAGGAGGCGCCCGGCGCCTACAAGGATGTCGCCGCGGTGGTGGCGGCGGCCGATCAGGCCGGCCTCGCGCGCCGGGTGGCGCGGCTGCGTCCCGTGCTGTGCATCAAGGGATGAGGCCTATGTCTTGGCGAGGCTGATTTCCGCGCCCAGCAGCTCGTCGAGCAGCCGCTCGTCGAGCGCTTCGTAGAGCGCGCCGATACTGGTCGCCTTGCGCAGCCGCTGTTCGCGCAAGCGCCCCCAGGCGTCGGCGCAGGCGCTGCCGAAGCTGTCGGCATCCGCGATGTCATAGGCGCCCTCGTAGAGCGCGGCGCCGGCCTTCTTGATCTGCAGTCTGACGCGCATCGGACATCCTCCTGGCATGGGCTCATCGCGCGCCCTTCCGCCGTGGACATTGACGCACGTCAAAGGATACCGTGGCATCCGCAATACAAACGGGGCACGCCAGCAGGGAGCAAACGCCATGAAAGCCTCCGACGTGATGGTAACGAATGTGATCACCGTTGGTCCTGACGCACGTGTGCAGGATGTCGTCGACATTCTCCTGCGGAATCGGATCAGCGGCGTTCCGGTCGTCGACAAGGACGGCAAGCTCGTCGGCGTGGTGAGCGAAGGCGACCTGTTGCGGCGCGCGGAGGCCGGAACGGAGAAGCGGCGCTCGCGCTGGCTCGAACTTCTGTCATCCAAGGAGGCGCTCGCCGACGAATTCGTGAAGACGCATTCCCAGCGGGTTACCGACGTGATGACGAGGGACGTCATCACCGCCAGCCCCGATATCCCGGTCGGCGAAATCGCGACGCTCCTGGAAAGGAACCGGATCAAGCGCGTCCCCATCGTGAAGGACGGCAAGGTCGTCGGCATCGTGAGCCGCGCCAACCTGCTGCATGCCCTGGCCAGTCTGAAGCGGGAGAAGGCCCCGACCACGGCGCCAAGCGATTCGGCGCTGCGCGAGCGGCTCATCGCGCAACTGAACTCAAAAACCTGGTCGCGCCCCTCCTTGATCAACGTCACGGTCCAGGACGGCGTCGTCGATCTGTGGGGCGTCGTCGACACCCAGTCGGAAAAGGACGCCATCCGCGTGCTTGCCGAAGTGGCCCCAGGCGTGCGCGCGGTCGAGGATCACCTGATGATCTATCCGATGATATCGGGAATCTGACCGAGGATAGCGGGTGGCGAGCGGCGGGGCATGCGGTGCGGGCCGCACGATCAACGCGATAGCGGGATGAATTCAGGCATGCTCACTGCGTCCCAGGCGCCGTCAGCGCGAGCCCCCGCAGGGGGCGTGCCGCCCGAATACTGTCATCGCGAGCCCCCGCAGCGGGCGCGGCGATCCCGTTGTCACGCGGATTGCTCCCGCTGCGCCAGCGCGGCGAGTCGGCGGGCTG
>DATBWJ010000081.1:0-3217 GCA_036514935.1 Xanthobacteraceae bacterium | reverse complement strand
TCGATGTCGACGCCGCCGGCGGCGAATGCCTGCCGCAGCCGTTCTGGCGGCAGCAGCTGGCCATTCTCGACCACGCTCGTCACCGGCACGTTGAAGGAGCCGGGCATATGGCCCGAGCGCAGGCCCGGGCGCGGTTCCGGCCCTTCGCCGCGAAAGCGCTCGGCGGCGCGCGCGTCGACCACCTGTGCCGTCTTGTCGGCGAGCGTGGCGCGCACGTCGGCGAGCGTGGCGACGATCCTGGGCGGCTCCTGCGCCATGAAACGCTGCGGGGCGCGCGTGATGAGCCCGGCTTCGAGCGGGCGACCCTCGGCCGTCCATTTCGGTAGCCCGCCGTCGAGCACATAGGCGTGCTGCGCCCCGAACAGGCGAAACATCCACCACACGCGCGGCGCAGAGAACATGCCGGCGCCGTCATAGGTCACGATTGTATCGCTCTCGCGGATGCCAAGCGCGCCGACCGCTTGCGCGAAGTGCGCGCCCGCGGGCAGCATGTGCGGAAGCGGCGAGGATTTGTCACAGATCTCGTCGATGTCGAAGCGCACGGCGCCCGGGATGTGGCCGGCGAGATATTCGGCCTGCGGATCGCGCTTCATCGTGGGCAGGTAGGACGAGCCGTCGACGATGACGAGGTCGGATTCGCCCAGTCTGTGCGCCAGCCACTCCGTCGTGACCAACCAGCGGCTCGCAGGCTGTTCCATGATCACACCTTTTCGTAAGGCACCTTGATATCGGACCTGCGCTCGAGCCACGCCGGGACCGGCAAATCCTTCGAGCGCAAGAACTTCGGGTCGAACAACTTGGACTGATAGCGCGTGCCATAGTCAGCGAGGATCGTGACGACGGTGTGGCCTGGCCCCAGCTCGCGGGCGAGCCGGATCGCGCCCGCCACGTTGATGCCAGAGGAGCCGCCCAGACACAGGCCCTCGTGCTCGAGCAGGTCGAAGATGATCGGCAGCGCCTCCTCGTCGGGTACCTGATAGGCGACGTCGATCGGCGCGCCTTCGAGATTCTTGGTGATGCGGCCCTGGCCGATGCCTTCGGTGATCGACGATCCCTCCGCCTTCAGCACGCCGGTGGTGTAGTAGCTGTAGAGCGCGGCACCCATTGGATCGGCAAGGCCGATCTTGACCGCCTTGGAGCGCTCCTTGAGGGCGATGCCCACGCCGGCGAGCGTTCCGCCGGTGCCGACCGCGCAGACGAAGGCGTCGACCTTGCCATCGGTCTGCTGCCAGATTTCCGGCCCGGTGGTCGCGATGTGGCCGTCGCGGTTGGCGATGTTGTCGAACTGGTTGGCCCAGATCGCGCCGTTCGGTTCGGTCTTGGCGAGTTCCTGCGCCAGGCGGCCGGACAGCTTCACGTAGTTGTTGGGATTGGAATAGGGAACCGCCGGCACCTCCACCAGCTCCGCGCCGAACAGTCGCAGCGTGTCCTTCTTCTCCTGGCTCTGCGTCTCGGGGATGACGATGACGCAGCGGAAGCCGAGCGCGTTGCCGACCAATGCAAGCCCGATGCCGGTGTTGCCGGCGGTGCCCTCGACAATCACCCCGCCCGGATGCAGCTCACCCTTGCGCAACGCGTCTTCGATGATGAACAGGGCGGCGCGGTCCTTCACAGACTGCCCGGGGTTCATGAACTCTGCCTTGCCAAGGATGGCGCAACCGGTGGCCTCCGAGGCGCGCTTGAGCTTGATCAGCGGCGTGTGGCCGATGGCGTCGAGAATGCCGTTACAAAATCGCATGGCGGGCCGGAACTCGTGTGGATATTGCACCTGGAGGGCGTGCCGACCGGGTCTGCATACGACAAGCGGGCCGTGGCCGCAAATTGCGCAAGCCACCGCTGACGTCGCGCGACAAGGCCATCGAGCCGGCCACCGCTTTCGGGCACCGGCGCTTTGGTGCTATGCTCGCCGGCGACCGCAGTGCGGCCGAACTTGGTCCACGCGGAATTCCGCCTGAGGCGGCGGTGTTTACTTAAGCTCACGCGGCCGGTCGCGAGCCGGCACGAGGAGAGCGTCATCACAAGGGGGGAAGTCATGGCCATGCAATCAAGCGAAACTCATCCGGCGTTGTCGCGCACCGATGGCATCGCATCCGCAAGCGGTGACGTGCTGGTGCTGGTCGGCCGCATCCTGCTGGGCGGCTGTTCCTGGCGAGCGGCTGGGGCAAGTTCATGAACGTTGCGGGGACCACGGCGTATTTCACCGGTCTGCAGCTGCCGAGTCCGGAAATCTGGACGTGGGTCGCCGTGATCATTGAACTTGTTCTCGGCGTGACGCTGATCCTCGGCATCGCCACCCGCTACGCGGCACTGGCGGCCTTTGTGTTCGTCCTTGTCGCCACGGTGATCGCGCATCGCTACTGGACCTATCCGGCGGCCCAGCAAGGCGCCCAATACGCCAATATGTTGAAGAACCTGGCGATCATGGGCGGTGCGCTGCTCGCGTTCGTGACCGGTGCCGGTCGCGTTTCGCTCGACACCTGGATCGCCAAAAGATAGCACGCTGACGGATTTGGGGTTGGCGGCGCCGTGAGTTCGGCGTCGCAACCGGTTGCCGGGCATTGCGCCGGCGGCGGGCGGCTGCAACCGACATCGGGGCGCGCGCCGTCGATTGGCTCAAGGTCGATACGTCAATTTTTCCTCAAATGCGGGACATCGCAGCAAGGCTTGCGCAACCAATGGCGCCGCGAGGCCGATTTGTGGCGTTGAGCTTTACCCATTCTTTTGGCGCTGGGCGTCTTATGGCGCGCTGCGGTCGAAAGCAGCGGGGGCGCTGGCGAGGATGCGATGAGCCTAGACGTCAACACGCTCTTTCTGGTGACGATCTATGTCGAGGCGATCCTCGGGCTCCTGCTTTTGTTCGTGTGGTTCCAGAACACGGCGATCCGCGCGGTGGCGTGGTGGGGCTCGGCGCACCTCTTGCGCGCGGGATCGATCACGCTGTTCGGCATGTATGGCGTTCTGCCGAACTACCTCACCATCGATCTCGCCAACGCCATCCTGCTCACATCGTTCGCGGTGACGTGGACCGGCGCCCGCCTGTTCGACGGGCGCGAGGTGCAGTGGGTCTATCTCTTCTTCGGCGCCGTCCTCTGGTGCGTCCTCACCCAAATCCCCGCCGTTGCGCAGTGGCCGGACCTGCGCGCACTCGTCAGCGCGGGCATTATCGCGGTCTATACCTGGCTTGCGGCTACCGAGTTCTGGCGCGGGCGCGCCGAGC
>DATBWJ010000080.1:0-2135 GCA_036514935.1 Xanthobacteraceae bacterium | reverse complement strand
GTCCTCGCCCAGCACGATGAGCGTGCCGCCCATCACTCCGGCGCTCGCGAGATAGGAGAGCGCGTCGGCGGCGACGTTGGTGCCGACGATCGACTTCCAGGTCACCGCGCCCCGCATCGGGTAGCTGATGGAGGCGCCGAGCATCGCGGCGGCGGCGGCCTCGTTGGTGCAGGCCTCGACATGCACGCCCAGTTCGTCCAGATAGTCACGTGCCTGCACCATGACGTCGAGCAGGTGCGACACCGGGGCGCCCTGGTAACCGCCCACGTAGGACACGCCGGACTGAAGCAGCGCCTTCGTGACCGCGAGTATGCCCTCGCCGTGGAAAAGCTGGCCGTCGCCCAACTTGAGAGAGTCGATCTCGTCGTGAAAGGAGATTTCCATGATGACGCCCTACGCAGCCCTGCGGTCCGGCTTCGGACGCCGCATGAACTGTATCGGCTTGGGCTGGGGCGGCAGGGGTGTGATGCCGTGCGCCGCAAGCGAATTTTCCAGACCGCGGCCTTCGGGATCGGCGAGCGCCGCCTCGCGTGCCTTGGCGATGGCCGCTGCGCGCGCGAGGTCGTCGGCGAATGTGCCGCCCTCGGCCAGCGTATCCATGATTCGCAGGAAGCCTGCCTTGGCGCGCCGATTCGTGTCGCCGTAGCCCTTGATCAGTCGCCCGCAGAGTGCGATCTCCAGCGCCAGCCCAGTGTCTCGCGCCCCCGAATCGGCAATCACGCGCAGCCAGCGTTCGATCAGTGCCTGTTCGTCCGCGTAGCGGGAGGTCATCCGCCGCAGCGGCCGCATCGCCGCCAGTAGCCGCAGCATGAGAAAGCCCGTGACGCTGGTGCTTTTCAGGTAGATGCCGACGTTGAGTTTGTGCGTCAGGCCGCGCTTCTCGGTCCAGGCGAGCAGGCGTTTGGAGAGGAAGGGCGGCAGCACGGCCGCGGCTTCCTCGACGCCCGGCTTGAGGTACTCGATGATGTGAACGGGCTCGTGCGGCCTGGCCTGCACTTCGGCACGCACCCGTTCGAAGCGGCTGCGGCGCGACTTCAGGTCGGCGACCCGGATCAGGTCTTCGTAGCTCATCCACAAGGCGAGGAAGCGGCCGGTTTCGCTGGTGAGTTTGTATCCGCTCGCGCCTCCGCCCTGCTCGCGGTCCAGCCTGGCGATCGGATCGAGCCGATCGAGATAGAGGTTGGCGTAGTCGCGGTCCTGAAAGTCGACCATGCGGGCAACGCCTTCTTCAAGTATCGGATGTGTCTCGCCGGGAAAAGTCTGGCGGACGCGCTCGGAGGGCACCGTGCGCCGGCGCTTCAGCTCTTGCGCAGCGGCCTGCCCGGCGTCGCCGCTTGCGTGCAAATAACCGGCCTCGAACCCCTTGAGGCTCGCCTCGGCGCCCCGGCCGCCCTTGCGGATTGCTTCCTCGCACGCGGCGCGCGGCAGCGGCAGCACGCCGGCGCCGGCCAGCGCGCCGAACAGCACGGCGCTGATCAGAGTGCCGGCGCGGTTGGACAGGTCCTGCATGTCGAACAGGATGGCCCGCTTGGCCATCGCCTGCGCCGCCGTGACGATGCGCTCGCCGTCGAAGCGGCCGTCGCCCATGTGCATCTTCTCGGCGACGGTGTAGATGCGGTGCGTCGAAGCGATGAGCGCGGTGCGGTCCGGCGTGACGTAGCCGTTCGCCATGGCGCGTCCGGTTTCGAGCAGTTCCGAGGAGACCATCACGTCGACGTAGCCCGGGGCCGGGGTGAGGGCCATCACCGGTCGCCGCCCGCCCAGTTTCGCGATGCGCGCAGCATAGAGTTCGACATAGTAGGTCGTGGCGCCCGTGCGCTGGGCAACCCCGGGGATGGAGGTGCTCTGCACCGGATAGTCCTGTGACGCCGCGGCAGCGATGATCCAGTCGGCGAGCACGCCGCCGCCTTCGCCGCCCAGGGCGGCAATCAGGATCGTAATGGGTCGTTCCGGGAGCGCGTCGGTGTTCATACCGTTGTCCTTTCTTGCGGCTGGAGCCAGCCGATGAGGGTCTGGCGCAGACCGTGCAGAAGACGGTCCCATGCGCCGGGGTCCTGGACGACTTGCGCGCGGTAGAACGACGGGCAGAGGATCGCCGCGTGCGCCACCTCGCCGCACAGCCCGCAGCCGACGCA
>DATBWJ010000079.1:0-3165 GCA_036514935.1 Xanthobacteraceae bacterium | reverse complement strand
GCCCGCCTTGCAATGACCGCGAACGATTCGATTTGAACGCGTCCGGCATTAGAGCGTTTTCAGTTTCTATGGAAACTGAAAGCGCTCTAGATTTTTTGCGTGGTCGCATTTTCGGACGGAAAACCGGATTCCACTTTTCCTGAAAATGCTCTAGAGATCGACCTCGCGTTTGAGCAGCGCCCTGTTTTCGAGGCAATAATAGCCGGACAGGCGCGTCACCAGCTTGCGGCGCCGCCAGTCGGCAAGGATGCGGTTGACGTTTTCGCGCGCGATCCCGGCCATGGCGGCAAGGTCGCTCTGACCGAATTTCTGGCGGATCACGACGCGGCCGGCGCCGACGTCTTCGCCGAAATGCTGCGCGAGTTCGAGCAGGGTGACCGCCACCCGGCCTCTGAGCGGCAGGAAGCTTTCGGCCGCGATCGCCTCGTTGGTCTCGCGCAGGCGCGAGGCCAGCAACCGCACGAGGTGGCGGTAGAGGTCGGGATGCTTGCGCGCGCATTCCTGGAAGCGCGCGCGGCTGACGAACTCAAGCTCGCTCTCGTGCAGCGCGGTGACCGAGGCCGAGCGCGGCAGACCGTCGAGCATGGCAAGTTCGCCCACAATGGCGCCGGGGCCGAGGATGGCGAGAATGCGCTCGGCGCCCGAGGGCGACATGATGCTGACCTTGAGCAGTCCCTGCTTGATGCGATAGCAGCCCTCGCCCGAGTCGCCGGCGAGGAACAGCACCTGGTCGGCGGCGAGTTTTAGGGGCTTTGCACCGGCAAACAACAGCCCCGACAGCTCCGAGGGCAGTCCGGAAAGCAGGCTGGACTGGGGACTGGCGTTCGTCATAGCAGGCAGGACCGCCGGGCGCGCACTGCCCCGACCATAGCGCAATCATGCGGCCGGCCAGGACCAAAAAAACCGCCCGGGCAAGGCATGCTCGGGCGGCGGTCTGGGGTGGACCAAGTTTCGTCACTGGGGGATGAACTTCGGCGAAAACCTGAGCCGATCAGGAGCCGCCGGTCAGCGCGAGGCGGCTAATATCGCTGCGCGTGAGGCCGCGGCGGGCGAGATCGCGCCGGCTCAGGCGCGCGAGCGCGTCGTAGCTCTGCGCGATGGTGCGACCGTCGCGGATGCCGTCGCCCCAAGCCGTCAGGACGTGGGTCAGGCGCGAGCAAACGGTTCTCGTCAGCGTGAACATCGAAACCCCCGTCGGCAGCTCTGAGCTGTTGGCTCTCACATGCGGTGGCACCCTAGCCGAGGGCCGGACGGGGCGAAGTGATCGCTATCACAAATCTGCGCTTGCGGCACAAGACATTGGTATCATTGATTTATTTGTGATTCACGCGGCGGCCGACGAGCGCCTTTTTCGGTTTCTTCGCCGCTCGGCCGACGCCACGCCGAGCACAGCGGCGCGGCCGGCGTCTCAGGCGCCTTGCGGCTTGGCCGCCTTCGCCTTGAGGGCAAAGAGCGCATCGAGGGCCTCGCGCGGCGACATTTCGTCGGGATTAAGCGCTGCGAGCGCGGCGATCAGCGCATCGTCCGCCGCTGGCGGGGCGGCCGCCGCTGCGGCGGCGAACAGCGGCAGATCATCGATCAGGCGGCGCGCCTTCGAGGTGCGGTCCTGCGCCTCGATCTCGGCGAGGATCACGCGTGCGCGTTCGATGACGGCGGGCGGCAGGCCGGCCAGTCTGGCGACCTGGATGCCGTAGGAGCGGTCGGCCGCTCCTGGCGTCACTTCGTGCAGGAACACCACCTCGCCCTCCCACTCCTTCACCCGCACCGTCACGTTGGTCAGGCGATCGAGCCGGGCGGCGAGCGCGGTCAGCTCGTGGAAGTGGGTGGCAAACAGCGCGCGGCAGCGGTTGCGCTCATGCAAGTGCTCGATCGTCGCCCAGGCGATGGAAAGCCCGTCGAATGTGGCCGTGCCGCGCCCGATCTCGTCCAGGATGACCAGCGAGCGCTCGGTCGCCTGGTTGAGGATGGCCGCGGTCTCGACCATCTCGACCATGAAGGTCGAGCGCCCGCGTGCGAGGTCGTCCGCCGCGCCCACGCGCGAGAACAGCCGGTCGAGCACGCCGATGCGCGCGTGCGCGGCCGGCACGAAGCTGCCCATCTGGGCGAGCACCGCGATGAGCGCGTTCTGGCGCAGGTAGGTCGATTTGCCGGCCATGTTGGGTCCGGTCACCACGTAGATGCGGCCGGGGCCGCCGGCGGGCGGGGACAGGTCGCAGTCGTTGGCAACGAAGGGCGTCTGCGTCTGCTCGACCACCGGATGGCATCCGCCGGTGATCGCGAAATCGAGGCCGCCGTCGACCTGCGGCCGCGCATAGCGGCGCTCGATCGCGAGCGTGGCCAGGCCGGCTGCCACGTCGATCGCCGCCAGTGCCTGCCCCGCCTCCTTGATGTCCTCGGCGATGGCGGCCACGCGCGCGGCGAGCCGCTCGAAAATCTCGAGCTCGAGGCCGAGCGCGCGATCGGCTGCGCTCGCGATTCGCGCCTCGAGTTCGGCAAGCTCGGTCGTGGTGAAACGGACCTGGCCGGCGAGCGTCTGGCGGTGGATGAAGGTCGAGTTGAGCGGGGCGGCCATGAACCTGTCGGCCTGCGGCGCCGTCACCTCGACGAAATAGCCGAGCACGTTGTTGTGCCGGATCTTGAGCGAGCGAACCTGGGTGTCGTCGGCGTAATGCGCCTGCAGCGCGGCGATGACGCGGCGCGACTCCTCGCGCAGGGCGCGCGTGTCGTCGAGGTCGCGGTCATAGCCCGCGCGCACGAAACCGCCCTCGCGCTTGAAGGCGGCAAGTTCGGCGGCAAGCGCGGCGGCAAGCTCGCGCGCCAGGCCGGGGTCGGGCCGCCGCAGCGCCGCCGCCGCCTCGGCGATCTCGGCCGGCGGGCCTGCGCGCGCGTCGAGACGGCGAGCGAGATCGGCGGCGGCGATGAGACCCTCGCGGATGGCGGCAAGATCGCGCGGACCGCCGCGGCCGACCGCAAGGCGCGCCAGCGCGCGGGCAAGGTCAGGCGCCGCCGCAAGCCCGGCACGCACGTCCGCCCGCAACAGCGCGTCCTCGGCGAACACCTCGACCGCATCGAGCCTTCGCGCGATGGCGGCGGGATCGGTGAGCGGGGCGGCCAGGCGCTGCGCCAGCAGCCGGCAGCCGGCGGGCGTCACCGTGCGGTCGATGG
>DATBWJ010000078.1:0-2816 GCA_036514935.1 Xanthobacteraceae bacterium | reverse complement strand
GGCGGGAACTCTACGCGGGACGATGTGAGAGTGTCAAAGGGAAAAGCGGCCCCGCACCCTCGGCTCGGTTGGCGCGCTGATGAACGTGCTCCGGAGGGTCCCGCGGCGCGCGCAAAGCGGGCGCGCGGCTTGAATGCTATGCTGGCAGCCCGCGTTGGGGCGGGGAGGCGACCTGACATGAGTGACCAGACCGATACCGGCCAGAGCGCCGGCGGCGGCACGCAGGCCAACGGCACGACATCGGGCAAACGGCAGTGGCCGGATTGGGCCGCCCTCCTCGAGACCGCCAAGCGCGTCGCATTCAACGTCGTCATCATCGCCGCGATCGCCGTCGGCGTGCCGGTGTTCGTGAAGCTCGTGACCACCAGGGGCGTCGTGATCAACGACATCACGGTGCCGTCGGCGGTTGCCGATCGCGGCCTGACCAGCGATGTGATCTCGCGGCGCATCCTCGACCAGCTGCATGAGATGAAGATGAACGCCGGGTCGAAGAAGGAGCAGGAGGCAATCACCGGCACCAGCACCGAGTCGCAACTGCCGGACATCCAGCTCCCGGTCGGCGGGATCAACCTCGCCGTCGCGATCTCCCAAATCCGCCATTTCCTGGGATACGTCGACACCAAGATCTCGGGCGAGATCGTCACCGAGTCGGCCGGCGACGACAAGGGCAACGCGCCGGCCTATACGCTGCGGTTGCGCATGGTCGGACACGGCGTCCTCTATCACTCGGCCAAGCCGTCGGCGAGCATCGACAGCCAGATCGCCGAGGCGGCGATCGAGGTCATGCATCGTTTCGATCCGATCAACCTCGGCTACTACCTGTACCGCAGGAAGGACTACGTGAATGCCTACCGCATGACCGAGACCGCGCTCGCCAACGATTCGCCGGGCGACGACGGCTGGGCGTTCAACATGCGCGGCTTGATCCTGCGCGACCAGGGGCAGTGTCCGGAGGCCATCGCGCAGTTCCGCGAAGCGATCCGCCGCGAGCCGAAGTTCGCCGTCGCCTACTACAAGCTGTCGGAGACGCTGCGGCTGACGGGCGATCTCGAAGAGGCGGCCAAGGTCGCGACCCAATCGATCACGCTCGCGCCCAAGGACCGGCGGGGCTACGCCAACCTGGCGCTGGTGTTCGTGGACCAGGGCAAGACCGCGGAGGCGCTCGAGCTCATGCAGAAGGCGGTGCAGGAGGAGCCGCGCAGTTCGCAAGCGCATCTCGATCTCGGCGTCGTCCTGCACACGCTCAACCGGCTCGACGAGGCGGCGGCGGCGTTCCAGAAGTCCATCGAGATCGAGCCCGACTTCGCCGCCGCCTACAGCAAGCTGAGCGTGGTGCTGCATCGCACGGGCAAATACGAGGACGCGCGTGCCGAGGCGCAGAAGGCGGCCAACGTCAATCCGAAATCGCCCGTGCCGTGGAACCTGCTCGGGCTCTACGCGCTCGACCGCAAGGACTATCCCCACGCGGTGACCAGTTTCCAGAAGGCGATCACGCTGGATCAGGCCTTCGTCGAAGGCTACGTCAATCTCGGCGTCGCGCTCGCGAAGGAGAAGAAATTCGCCGACTCCACCGCCGCGTTCCAGAAGGCGGCGCAGCTCCACCCCAGGGACGCCAGCGTGCTGGCGCACTGGGCCGATGCGCTGGAGGCGCAGGGCCAGGGCCGTCAGGCTCTGGACAAGCGGCGCCAGGCCATCGCGATCGCGCCGAAGCAGGCAAATCTCGATGGGCGGCTCGGCCGCCTGCAGGAGGCCCAGGGCGACGTCACCGGCGCGATCGACAGCTACAACAAGGCGACCGGCGCCGACGCCAGGGTGTCCGGCGCTCTCAAGGCGCGGATCGACTCCGGCTCGCGCTGCTCTGGGATCCCTCCACGGGGCTGGCAAGAGTCGAGGCGGCCGGGAGTGCCGCGCGTTCGTTGAACCATCTTCTGATCCCCTTCTGGGTCGAGAAAGCCACCAGGGGTTAACTCGCGCGGCCCTACATGGCATCCATCGGAAGGGGGGCGACGTCATGAGTCGCGCTCGCCAGGTTTACCTGATTTCCGACCTGCATATCGGCGGCGCCTACCCCGAGTCGCCGCACCTCGGGGACCGGGGCTTTCGCATCTGCACCCGTGCCCGAGAGCTGGCGCAGTTCGTCGACGTGCTCGCCGAGAAGCCCATCGGCGCCGCGCGCATCGAACTCGTGATCAACGGCGATTTCGTCGACTTCCTGGCCGAGCGGCGCGCGCCGCCGGCCGAGTGGAGCCCGTTTCTCGCGCGGCCCGGCGCGGCGGTTGAGACACTGCGCGAGATCGTGGCGCGTGACCGCCCGCTGTTCGATGCGCTCGGCAAGCTGCTCGCGCGCGGGCACAGACTGACGCTCGTGCTCGGCAATCACGACATCGAATTGGCACTGCCGCAGGTGCGCCGCGCGCTGGAAGATCTTCTCGCGAGCGACGGCTTCCGGTTTCTGTACGATGGCGAAGCCTACGTGATCGGCGATGCCCTGATCGAGCACGGCAACCGATACGACGAATTCAACGTTGTCGACCATGACCGCCTGCGCGAGTATCGCTCGCTGCTGTCGCGCCGCCAGCCGATCGGGGCGGAGCATGAATTCGAAGCGCCGGCGGGCAGCCGCATGGTGGCCGAGGTGATCAACCCGATCAAGGAGCGCTACAAATTCGTCGACCTGCTCAAGCCCGAGGTCGACGCGACGATCCCGTTGCTGCTCGCGCTCGAGCCCGGCCTGCGCAGCAAGCTGGCGCGTGTGCTGCCGATCGCGGCGCAGGCGTCGCGCCACACGCTGCGAGAGGACGCGCTGCCGTCGAGGG
>DATBWJ010000077.1:0-5418 GCA_036514935.1 Xanthobacteraceae bacterium | reverse complement strand
TTTCGTCTTTGAACAGACCGACCTTGAGGTCGAAGGCGCGGTAGATCACCGAGCCGTCCGCGGACAGCCAGCCGTCGGCGATGCCGAGGACGAGCTTGCTGCGCATCACCCGCTTGATGTCAATGCCGTACACGACCTTCTTGACGGTGGGCAGGACCTGGCCGGAGAATTTTAGCTCGCCTAGGCCGAGCGCCCGCCCCCGACCAGGCGCCCCGAGCCAGCCGAGGAAGAAGCCGACGAGCTGCCACAGCGCGTCGAGCCCAAGACAGCCGGGCATCACCGGATCGCCCTTGAAGTGGCATGGGAAGAACCACAGGTCGGGCTTCACATCGAGCTCGGCCCGCACCAAGCCCTTGCCGTGCCCGCCGCCCTCCTCCGCGATCTCGGCGATGCGATCGAACATCAGCATCGGCGGCAGCGGCAGTTGCGGGCCTTCCACGAACAATTCACCGCGCCCGCACGAAAGTAAGTCCTCGTATTCGAAGCTCGAACGCCGCTTTTCCATTTCCAGTTACATCCTTAAGCATCCCCAGGGCCTGGACCTCGGCGCCGCTTGACTCCCTAACACACCGGGTCGCGCGGGAACAGCATGCCGCGCGCCGAGCGCGGGCTCGGCCGCAGCGCTCGCGCCCTGATGTGGACCTTGCGCGGGAGCCGCGCAATGGCGCGCCCGCCGGCCGGCCAAAAGATGAGCAAAGATTAGAAACGCTCCAAGCAAGACTTCCTCCAAGTCATGCCAGTTGTTCTTGCGAGGCGGTTGCAATTGCACGCCGGCCGCGTTATAGCATCAACAATCGATGTCGGCGTCACTTCAAAGGCTTAGCGTTTCGGCCATGCACCTGCGTTCACCTGCCCTGCCAAGCACCGAAGCGAGCGCGCCTGCGCTAACGCAGTCGCTGCGGGCCGACAACACCGGCTGCCCGTGGCATGACGTGCGCGCCATGCTGCGCAAGGTCAGGCTGCGGCCGACCCGCCAGCGCATGGAGCTTGGCTGGCTGCTGTTCTCGAAGGGCGACCGCCACCTCACCGCCGAGATGCTGTTCGAGGAGGCGACCAAGGCGCGGGTGCCGGTGTCGCTCGCCACGGTTTACAACGCACTCAACCAGTTCACCGAGGTCGGGCTGCTGCGCCAGGTCACCGTCGACGGCTCGAAGACCTATTTCGACACCAACATTTCCGCGCACCACCACTACTTCGTCGAGGGCGAGAACGTGCTCGTCGATATTCCCTCGACCAGCGTCGCGCTTGGCGAGATGCCGACGCTCGAAGGCTACGAGATTGCCCGCGTCGACGTCATCGTGCGCCTCAGGCGCAAGAAGGCATGACAATTTGCGTGCGGCGATCGCGGCCTATTCCACCTTCTCGTGGGGGTAGACGCCCCACAGGCGTTCCTGCGCGATCCAGCCGTCGAATCCATCGCCGGCAAGGCGGCACCAGGTGCCGCTGCACCGCTTGACGACGGCGAGCACGCCGGGCTGCAGACGCGCGGCGATGGGGCTGTCGGGATCGGCGGCGAGATGGATCGGGATGAATTCGGCGATCCTCTTTGCCGTCGGCGCGACGAGTGCGGTGCGGCGGCCGCTGAGCAGCGAGTGATAGACCCAGCCCTCGGCGCCTTCCCAGTCGCGGATCCGGCGCCAATTCTCGAACTCCGCGGTGATCTCCACCGGCAGGCCGGCGCGGGTATAGACCCAGCTCACGTCGTGATCCTTGGTGGGACCCGCGCGCACGTTGACGCGGTCGGACTTGAGACTGACAAAGCGGGGGATCGGCAGTCCGCTTTGTGCGCCGACGGCCGCTTCGCCCGCAGCTTCGGTCCTCATCAGGCCCGCCCCGGTGAGGAGGGCGAGCGCCAGCCAAAATCCTGCCGTTCGCTGACCCGTCATTGCAACGTACTGAGAAACCTGCGACGCCTGCGATCGATCAGATCGGCGGTGGTGCGGGTGCTTGTGTCGGCGCGGCCTTCTGATACAGAAGAGCGACCCCACCCGTGCCGATGTCGACGTCGCCAATGTCGGCCATGACAGTTAAGGAGGGCTGAACGGGGGCGTCTGTGTCCGGGTCAGGAATTCGGGGTGTCCGACATGCCAAACCGCAAGAAGCCATTGGTCATCGTGTCGCGCAAGCTGCCGGACACGATCGAGACGCGCATGTGTGAGCTGTTCGACACGCGGCTCAACCTCGACGACAAGCCGATGTCCCAGGGCGAGCTGGTCGAGGCCGTCAGGGCGGCCGACGTGTTCGTGCCCACCGTCACCGACCGCATCGATTCCGCCGTGCTCAGCCAGTCGGGCGAAAAACTCAAGCTGATCGCCAATTTCGGCAACGGCGTCGACAACATCGACGTGGCGACCGCGCTGCAGCGCGGCATCACGGTGACCAACACGCCGGGCGTGCTCACCGAGGACACCGCCGACATGACAATGGCCCTCATCCTCGCGGTCCCGCGCCGCCTGGCCGAGGGCGCCACGATGCTCACCGGCGACAAGGGCTGGCCCGGCTGGTCGCCGACCTGGATGCTCGGCCACCGTATCGGCGGCAAGCGGCTCGGCATCATCGGCATGGGGCGGATCGGCCAGGCCGTCGCGCGCCGCGCCCACGCCTTCGGCCTGCAGATCCACTACCACAACCGGCGGCGCGTGCCCCCGCGCGTCGAGGAAGAGCTCGAGGCGACCTATTGGGAGAGCCTCGACCAGATGCTTGCCCGCATGGACATCATCTCGGTCAATTGCCCGCACACGCCGGCGACCTATCACCTGCTGTCGGCGCGCCGCCTCAAGCTCTTGCGGCCGGAGGCCTACATCGTCAACACCGCGCGCGGCGAGATCATCGACGAGAACGCGCTCACGCGCATGATCGAGGCGGGCGAGATCGCCGGCGCCGGGCTCGACGTGTTCGAGCACGAGCCGGCGGTCAATCCGCGGCTGGTGCGCCTGGCGCGCGCCGGCAAGGTCGTGCTGCTGCCGCACATGGGATCGGCGACGATCGAGGGCCGCATCGACATGGGCACCAAGGTCATCATCAACATCCAGGTGTTCATGGACGGCCATAAGCCGCCCGACCGCGTGCTGCCCTCGATGCTGTGAGTGGCAAGCGCGCCAGGATTGCAGGGCGATGCCACAGGGTTCATCCCTCCCCCGAAGGGGGAGGGTGGCCGCCGAAGGCGGCCGGGTGGGGGCAAGCTTCAGTCAAAACTCGATCGATTGTCTCCAGAACGCCTGCGAGATTTCCACCGATATCGTTGTTCCAGAACCGAAGGACACGAAATCCATTGCGTGTGAGAATTTCGTCCCGGCGGATGTCGCGTGCGCGATGGGAAGCCAAGTCATGCTGGCCGCCGTCAAGCTCGATGACGAGTCGATGCCGCACGCACACGAAGTCAAGGATGTAGCCGCAATGCGGTGACTGCCGACGAAAGTGGTACCCGCGGCTCCGCCATGACCGCAGGTGAACCCACAGCTTCACCTCCTGCGGCGTCATCGTCTTGCGCAAGTGCCTCGCAATTTCGTTCGCCATGACCCCCACCCGGCTCGCTTCGCTCGCCACCCTCCCCCGCTTCGCGGAGGAGGGATGAACCGGCCCTCAGCCGAAAGACACTCAGCCGCCATGCACCGACAAATCCCCGATCGTCGGCTTTTCCCCGCTGAGCGGATTATGCGGGTCCCACCCGTAGCTGAGCGTGTGGAAGCGCAGGGCGCGCGCGTCGATCATCAACAGCCGCCCGACCAGCCCCTCGCCGAATCCGACGATCTCGCGGATCACTTCGAGCGCCATGAGCGAGCCCAGCACCCCGGTGAGCGCGCCGAGAATGCCGGCTTCCGCGCAGGCCGGCACCGTGCCGGCGGGCGGCGGCTCGGGAAACAAGCAGCGGTAGGTCGGAAGCCGCCGCCCGTCGGCCGCGCGTTCGTGGGCGCGAATCGTGGTCAGCGTGCCGTCGAACGTGCCGACGGCCGCCGTCACCAGCGGCTTTTGCGCAAAGTAGCAGGCGTCGGAGACGAGATAGCGCGTCTCGAAATTGTCCGAGCCGTCGGCGATAAGGTCATAGCGGGAGATGACATCGAGCGCGTTGGCGGCGGTGAGCCGCCGGGGATGGGTTTCGACCGTCACGTGCGGATTGAGCTTGGCGATCGCCTCGGCGGCGGTTGCGACCTTGAGCCGGCCGACGTCGGGGGTGCCGTGGATCACCTGGCGCTGCAAGTTGGCGAGCGAGACCGCGTCGTCGTCGATGACCCCGATCGTGCCGACACCGGCGGCGGCGAGATAGAGCAGCGCCGGCGCGCCGAGCCCGCCCGCGCCCACGACGAGCACGCGCGCGCGCTTGAGCGCAGCCTGGCCCGGACCTCCCACCTCGCGCAGGACGATATGGCGCGCATAGCGCTCGAGCTCCTCGGCAGTCAGCATGGTCCCGTCACAGCCTTGGCGGCCCTCCTTTTCGCGCGCATCACGCGCTGCCCGCGTGCCGCGGTCAAGCGCCGATTGCGGCGGGTTGCGCCTACGCCTCGTTGAGATACGCTTCGCGCGCCATGAGGATCATCGTCGGCGCCCTTGTTCTTCTGTGCGCCACCACGCTCGCCAGCGCCCAGGACGGCGGAGCGGCACCATCGACCGCCGCCAAGGCGCAGCGCGCGGCCAAGCCCGGCTCGCCGCGCGCGGTCTATGAGGCGATGACGCTGGCCGAGCGCGTCGCGATCCAGTCCGACCTCGTGTGGACCGGCGATCTCAACGGGCTGCCTGACGGCGAATTCGGCGAGCGCTCGATCACCGCCGTGAAAGCCTATCAGAAGCGCCAGGGCGGCAAGGAGACCGGCATCCTCAATCCGCAGGAGCGCAGCCAGCTCGCCGCCGCCGCCAAGGCGAGGCAGGAGAGCGTCGGCTGGCGGCTCGTCGGCGACGCGGCGACGGGAGCGCGGCTCGGCCTGCCCAGCAAGCTGGTGCCACGGGCCGACAAGGCCCGCACTGGCAGCCGCTGGCAGTCCGCGCGCGCGGAGGTGCAGGTCGAGACCTGGCGCGAGGCCGGCACGCTGGCCGCGACGTTCGATCACCACAAGCGCGAGGCCGGGCGCAAGGTGACCTACAGCGTGCTGCGCCCGAGCCTGTTCGTCATCGCCGGCCTGCAGGGCTTGAAGGCGTTCTACATCCGCGCGCAAAGCCTCGACGAGGAGGTGCGCGGCATCACCATCCTCTATGACCAGGCGATGGAGGGCATCATGGCGCCCATCGTGGTGGCGATGGCGGGCGCCTTTCAGCCCTTCCCTGCCGGCGCGGACGGGCCGCGCCGGCGCGTCGAGTACGCGAGCGGCGTCGTGGTCGGTGCAGGCGAGATCGTCACCGACCGCGCGGCGACCGAGGCCTGTCAGGTGATCACCATCGCGGGCGTCGGCCATGCGGAGCGGCTTGCCGCCGACAAGGCGTCCGGCC
>DATBWJ010000076.1:0-13886 GCA_036514935.1 Xanthobacteraceae bacterium | reverse complement strand
GAGCCGCGAGCGGCTGCCGACGACGTTGCCGACGAGGTCCATGTCCGCGCCGTTGACGTTGCGGAACCACACCGCCTTGCGGTTGCCATGCAGGACCGCTGCGATCTCCGCAAGATCGATCGGCCCGTCCCTGACTTCGAGTTCGTCACTGCCAAGCTCCTCGATGAAGGCGCGCAACCGGAAGCGATCGAGATCGTTGCGCGCAAGGCGCTGCGGGGATGTCCGTTCGTCCATGAAAACCTCCCACCCGGAACGCACGTAGTCCTCGGCGGGTGCGCGCCTGCGTGCTTCCTGCATCACTCTAGGCGCAGGGGGTATGCGCTTCAAGGAGGCGATTAGGAGCGCCCATGGCTGCCGATTCCTGCTATAGGCATCCGGCACGCGCACGGGAATGCGAGGAATGGCGAAGTCTCACAGCCGGGATCGGACCGGGGCGGGCATGTACCCGATCAACGAGGACTGGCTCGGCCGCCACGACGAGGAGGTGATCGATCCGGATCTGGCGATCATCGATCCGCACCATCACCTGTGGGACCGCGATCAACGCTACCTGCTGGACGAGCTGCTCGACGATTTCGCCAGCGGCCACAATGTCCGGGCGAGCGTTTTCGTCCAATGCCGCTCCATGTACCGCGCCGACGGTCCACCGGAACTGCAACCGGTCGGCGAGACCGAATTCGTCAACGGCATCGCGGCCATGACCGCGAGCGGGCACTACGGACCCGTCCGCGCCTGCGCCGGCATTGTCGGCCACGCCGACCTGCGCATCGGCGCGCGCGTGCGCGCGGTGCTCGAAGCGCACATGGCGGCCAGCAGCCGCTTCCGCGGCATCCGCTTCGCGACGTCCTCGCATGCGAGCCTGCAGATTTCTCCCATGCAAGTGTCCGAAGGGCTCATGCTTGAACGCGCATGGCGCGAGGGCTTTGCCGAATTGGCGCCGCTCGGACTGAGTTTCGACGCGCTGCTGTTCCACACCCAACTCGGCGAACTTGTCGATCTCGCGCGCGCCTTCGCGCATACGACAATCATTCTCAATCACGTTGGCTGTCCGATCGGTGTGGGGCCCTATGCCGGCAGGCGCGAAGAGGTATTCGCCGACTGGCGCCGCTCGATTGAGGAGGTGGCGCGCTGCGAGAACGTGTGCGTGAAGCTCGGCGGCCTCGGCATGCCGATGTTCGGCTTCGGCTTTGACCGCAAGGACTCGCCGCCGACCTCCGCGGTGCTGGCGCAAGCCTGGCGTCCCTATGTCGACACCTGCATCGCCGCGTTCGGGCCGGCCCGTTCGATGTTCGAGAGCAATTTTCCCGTCGACAAGACCTCATGCAGCTACAAGATTGTGTGGAATGCATTCAAGCGGCTGGCCACCGGGTGTTCCGCCGAGGAGAAGGCGGCGCTCTTTCATGCCACGGCGGCCCGCGTCTATCGTCTCGCTGTTGTGTGACGGCTGATCGGAGGAGCCATGCGGGAATTTGCAGGCAAGGTTGCGGTGGTGACCGGGGCGGCGTCGGGCATCGGCCTCGGATGCGCGCGGGCGTTCGCCCGTGCCGGCATGAAGGTCGCCCTGTGCGATATCCGGGCGGATCGGCTGCAGGCGGCGGTCGCGGACGTGCGCGCGCTTGGCGCTCCCGCCATCGGCATCGAGACCGACGTGTCGAAACGGGACTCGGTTGCGCACGCCGCCGAGCGGGTCGTGCGCGAGTTCGGCAAGATCCACGTCGCGATGAACAATGCCGGTGTCGTGCTGCGCGGCGTCCCGATGAGCGAGGTCACCGACGAAGCCTGGAACTGGGTTCTCGGCGTCAACCTCTACGGCGTCATCCACGGCATCCGGCAGTTCGTCCCGCGCATCCGCGCCCACGGCGAGGGCGGGCATGTCATCAACACCGCCTCGATGGCGGGCCTGTACGTGGGCAACCGCCAGACCGGCGTCTACTCGGCATCGAAGTTCGCGGTGGTGGCCCTGTCCGAGGCCCTGGCCTTCGACCTCGCCGGCAGCAATATCGGCGTGTCGGTGCTCGCACCGGCGGCGGTGAATACCGAAATCTACACCTCATCAGCGGCGTTGCGCGGTAACGTCGGCGTTCCCAACCCGTTTTCGCAAACCCCGCCCGACATCGCTGCCGGCCTGCACCCCGACGAGGTCGGCCGGCGAGTGATCGACGGCGTGCGCGCAGACCAGTTCTTCCTGGTCACGCATCCCGAGACGCGCGCGTGGGTCGAGGAACGTCACCAGCGCCTGATGGCCGCCTATGACTTCGCCGACGGTTGGCAGCGCGCGCATCAGTGAGTTGCGTCCATGATCGACCGGGGTGCCGGCAGGGAGGGCTGACATGGCACGCAAGCGGCAGGCCACCGCGCCGAAGAGCGCGAGCGCGCACGAGGGCGCGCCGCGCGCCCGGCGCTTCGTCGAGCAGCGCTGGCTGATCGACAACATCATCCGCGCCAACGGGATTGACTGGGACCAGCCGCGCACCGGCTATCTCAACGCCCCGTGCGGCATCGAGGCGAACGGCGATTTCAACCTCATCCGCCAGCGCGTGCAGAAGTTCGCCGATTGCTCGCCGGCGTTCCAGGATGCCGCGCGGCGGCGGGAGGCGCGCGCCCACGCGGCGCAAGAGGCCGGACAGCTCGTCACCGCGCGGGAGAACTATTTCATGGCGGCCGTCCATTGGGGCGCCGCGCAATGGCCGTTCGACGAGAACAACAGCGCGAACCTGTTTTGCAACGAACGCAAGCGCGACTGCTACGGCCAATATGCCAGGCTCGCCGACCACCACGTCGAGCCCGTCTGGATCCCGTTCAACGGCCAGGCTCTGCCGGCCTGGTTTCATCTGCCGGCGGGCTATCAGGGCGGCCGTATCCCGGCGGTCGTGACGGTGCCCGGCATGGACAGTTTCAAGGAGATCAGCGTCGCCATGTACGGCGACCGCTGGCTCAATCGCGGCATCGCCGTGCTCGCCATCGACGGCCCCGGCCAGTACGAGAGCGCGGTGCTGGGCATTCCCGTCAGCGTGCCGAACTGGACCGCGGCCGGGCGTGCGGTGATGGATTGGCTCGCCGCCCGGCCGGAACTCGACGCGCAGCGCATCGGCGTCAGCGGCGCGAGCTTCGGATCGCTGTTCTCGACGCTCATGGTCGCGCACGAGCCGCGATTTAAGGCGTGCGCGGTCTCTGCGCCCTGTCTCGAACCGGGCTGCCATACGATTTTCGAGGAGGCGTCGCCGACCTTCAAGCAGCGGTTCATGTACATGGCCAAGTATGCCGACGAAGCCGCCTTCGACGAATTCTGCCGGACCCTCACTTGGGAGGGCCACGCGGAGCGCATCACCATCCCGTACCTGTGCGCTGCGGGCGAGGCCGATGAACTGAGCCCGCTCGTCCATGCCGAGCGCATGCTGGCGAGCCTGAAAGGCCCCCGCCAACTGGTCGTCTACCAGGACTCTCGGCACGCCATCGCCAACGTGCCGTCGGCGGTGCACGGGCCTTATCTGCCGACCCTGATCGCCGACTGGATGTCCGCCCGCCTCGCCAACCTTCCGTTCGACAGCGAGCGCTTGTTCGTGGACGCCGCCGGTCGGGTGACGAAGACGCCGATCTGACGACGGCGGTCTGATGGTTGTTACCTCTTGGAGCGTGTGAAGGGCCAGGACGATGGACTGCAATTTCACCGACGAGCAGCAGATGCTGCGCGAGAGCGTGCGCAAGCTGACCGAGCGCATCGCCACCTCGGAATACATTCGACGGCTCGACCGCGAGCGCGCCTATCCCTACGAGCTCTACGACGCCTGGGTGGAGGCCGGGCTGCTGCGGCTGCCGTTTCCGGAGGAGTACGGCGGGCTCGGCCGCAGCGTGGTCGACCTCGCCATCGTGGCTGAGGAGATGTCGCGGCCGAGCGCCGACCACGTGATGGCCTACGGCAGCAGCATGTTCTGCGGCCTCAACGTTCTGCGCATGGGCTCGCAGGAACAGAAGCGCTACTGGCTGCCCAGGCTGATGTCCGGCGAAATCCGCATGACGATCTCGATATCGGAGCCGGACGCAGGCTCCGACGTCGGTGCCATGCGCACCAGCGCGCGCCGCGACGGCGACCATTACGTCGTCAACGGCGAGAAAATCTGGTCGACCGGCACCGCCGCCAAAAACAATTTCATCAGCCTGTACGTCAAGACCGACCCCAAGGCCCATTACCGCCAGGGAATGTCGCTGTTCCTGGTCGACAACAGCTCGCCGGGGCTGGAAATCCGCAAGCTCGACATGCTCGGCCGCCGATCGGTCGGCACTTACCAGCTTTTCTTCAACGATGTGCGCGTGCCGGCCGACCGGCTGATCGGCGGCGAGAACAACGGCTGGAACTGCATCCTCGCCGGCCTGCAGGCCGAGCGCGTGTTCGCCGCCGCCTGCGATTGCGGCAGTGCGCGCGGGGTGTTCGAGCTTGCCCTGCAGTACGCCAAGGATCGCAGGCAATTCGGCCGCCCGATCGGCACGTTCCAGGCCATCGCGCACATGCTCGCCGACACGCAGACCGAAATCGAAGCGGCGTGGGCGCTGACCCTGCGCGCCGCCTCGCTGGTCGCCGCCGGCAAGGATGCGTTGCGCGAGATCACCATGGCAAAGCTGTTCGCCGCCGAGACCTATGTGAAGGCCGCCAACACCGGCATGCAGGTCGCCGGCGGATTCGGCTACAACATGGAGTTCGACATGCAGCGGCACTACCGCGACGCGCGCGCCGCCACCATCGCGGCCGGCACCTCGCAGATCCAGCGCAACCTCATCGCTGGGCTGATGGGGCTGAAGGTGCAGTAGCCAGCCCGCGCATCGCCTCGACCTCCTCAATGAAGCCAAGGCAGAGCGGATTGAAGACCGCTGGCGCTTCGACGTTGACCGCGTGCCCGACACCTGCAACGCCGGCGAGCCGGGCCCGCGGCAGCGTCCGCGCCAAAAATTGCGCGGGCTGCCGGCACGGCGCGTCGTCTTCGCCGACCACGATCAGCGAGGGAACCGCGAGTGCGGCGGCTGCGCCGGCGAAGGCGTAGACCGGCGGGCGACGGCCTTGCACGCCGCGCATGGTGTTGGCGAGGCCGACGGCCGACAGCCGCTCAATGCCGGCCAAAAATTCGCCGAAGGCGCGCGGGTCTTGCTCCTTGAGGCGGCGGCGATTGGCGGAGGCGGCGAAGTGCCGCGCCATGCCCTGCACGCCCTCGCGTTCGATCAGCGCGACGGTCGCTGCAATGCCGGCCCGGAACGCGTCGGGATCGTCGGAGCCCGTTCCGATCCCAACGAGCGTCATCGAGCGCACGCGCGCCGGCTGAGTAACCGCAAGCTGCAGCACGGCCGCCGCGCCCATCGACACACCGAGGAGATGGGCGTGCGCCAGATCGAGCCCATCGAGCACGGCGGCAATGTCGGCGGCGGCGATTTGCAGCGAGTAGGCCTCGTGCGAGGCCGGCACATCCGAGGGGGGATAGCCGCGGGCATTGAAGGCGATGCATTGAATGCGCGCGCGCCATTCGGACACCTGCGCGTCGAAGGAGCGGCACGAGTCGGCGAACTCATGCACGAGCACGACGGGCGGCCCCGTGCCCTGCCGCTCGTAATAGAGTCGCACGCCGTCTTTGGTGACCAGATATGACATGTTGCCCTCTACGGCAGCGGCCCGCGATGCGGCAGCCCACCATCCACGCTGACGATGGTGCCGCTCGTGTAGGACGACAAATCCGATGCCAGGAACACGACGGTCGCCGCGATTTCGTCGACCGTGGCCGGCCGGCCGAACGGCATGTGCACGAAGCTCTCGCGCCAGCGGCTCTCATCGCCGGCCTTGGCGGCGCGCTGTCGCGCCAGATACTCGACGCGCTCGGTCGCCACCGGCCCTGGATTGACGCCGACGACGCGGACGCCGAAGTCGGGGCTGGTGCCGCCGATCGCGCGCGTGAACGCCATCAGCGAGGCGTTGGCGGACGAGCCGGCGATATAGCCGTAGCTGAGCTTCTCGCCGCCGGCCCCGATGATGTTGATGATGACGCCGCGCCGCCGCTCTTTCATGCGGGCCAGGTAAAGCCTGGTGAAATCGATATAGCCGAACACCTTGAGGTCCCAGCCCTCGCGCCACGCCGCCTCGTCAACATCCTCGATGCTACCGCCGGGAATGGCGCCAGCGTTGTTGATGAGGATGTCGACGTCGGCAAAGGCCTCGAACACAAGCCGCCGGGCGGCGGCATCGGACAGATCGGCCGCAAGCGCGCGAACGTCGACCTGCGCCGACTTGCGAACGTCGCCGGCCGCCTCATCGAGCCGATCGCGCGAGCGGGCGACCAGACCAAGGTTGACGCCCTCGCCGGCGAACCACTTGGCGATGCCAAGTCCGATGCCCTTCGAGGCACCGGTGATGAGCGCGGTGCGGCCCGTGAGCTTGAGGTCCATGAAAATCCTACCCGGTTTGCGTTGAGCCGACGGCTCGCAAGGCGGCGAGGCGATCACGCGCTGCCGTCAGCCGTCATCGCGGCGGTAATTGCCAAGTCCCGGCCGGAACGATTTGTCGTCGAGGAACTGCGCCATGCCCTTCCTGCGGCCCTGATCCGGATCGGTTGCGTAGGTCTCCTCCGCCTTGGCGTAGAGAAAGTCCTCCGACACGTCCCACGACATGTCCTTGACCCGGCGATAGGCGAGCTTGACCGCGCGAACCACATGCGGATTCTTCTCCAACAGCCTGCGGGCAATCTGTTCGGTGCGCTGGCGCAACTGCGCGCGCGGCACGGCCTCGTTGACGAGCCGCATCGCCGCCGCCTGGCGGCCGTCGAACGTGTCGCCCGTCATCAGGTAATAGAGCGCATCGGCCGTGGTCATCTTCTCGGCGACGGCGCGCGTGACATTGCCGGCGGGAATGATCCCCCAGTTGATCTCCGACAGGCCGAAAACCGCCTCCTCTGCCGCGATCGCCAGATCACACGAGACCAGCGGCGTGAACCCGCCACCAAAACACCAGCCGTTGACCATGGCGATGGTCGGCTTGGGGAAATACATGAGCCGCCGCCATTGCCACGTCATCGCCGCCCGGCGCACGCGCATCACCTCGATCGGGGTGGCCTTGTCGACCTCGCGGAAATATTCCTTCAGATCCATGCCGGCCGAAAACGATTCCCCGGCGCCGGTCAATACCAGCACGCTACAGCGGTCATCGACCTCGAGCGCGTCGAGCACATCCAGCATTTCGCGGTTGAGCGCCGGGCTCATGGCGTTGCGCTTCTCCGGCCGATTGAGGATGACCCAGGCGATGTCATCCTGGAACTCGACCAGGACATCCCGGCCGCCCGGCGCGGGCGCGAGTGGGCGCTCCGGCGTGGTCATGGCTGTTCTCCTTGCTCGGCGTCGAAGGATGCGTCAAGCGGCGGTTCAATCATGTTGCAGCCCTCGCGCGCAAGATCGGCGGCGCCGAGCGCGGCTAATTGGGCGCTCACTGCGAGATTTCCAACAGCTTGAAGCCTGACTGTTTGACGACCTCCGCCCATTCCTTCATTTCCCGATGATGCTGGTTGGTGAACTCGTCGGCGGTGCGGTTGAGCGGCATCAGGCCCATCGTTTTGAGTCGAGCCGTCACCTCGGGCGCCGCGACCGCCTTGTTGATCTCGCTGTTGAGGCGGGCGACGATGGGGCTCGGCGTGCCGCCGCGGGTGAACGCCGCGTACCAGAACTCAATCCGGTAGTCCGGCAGGCCAACCTCCGTGGTCGTCGGCACATCGGGCAGCTCGGCCATCCTGGCCTTCGCCGCGACCGCCAGGCCGCGCAGGCGGCCCGCCTTGATGTGGGGCACCACCGAAGTGCCATCCATGATCACGAGGTCGGTCTCGCCCCCGACGGTCGCCGCGACCGCATCGACGACGCCGCGGTAGGGCACGATCGAGACGTCCACGCCGGCCTGCAGCTTGAACATCTCGAACATCAACGTGGATGACCCGACCGCAAAGGCAGCGCCCTTGTAGCGGCGGGGTTGGCTTTTTGCGAGAGCAACGAATTCCGCAAGCGTGGCCACCTCGACCTTCGGTCCGATCGCCACGATGACCGGCACCGCGCCGATCTGGGCGACCGGCTGAATGTCGTTGACCGGGTCGTAGGGCAGGCGCTTGTAGATCGACGGGTTCATCGACATGCCGAGCGCCTGCATCATCAGCGTGTAGCCATCCGGCTTCGACTGCGTGAGCGCGACGATCCCGATGAATCCCGAGCCGCCCGACTTGTTCTCGACGATGACATTTTGTCCGATGTTGTCGGCGAGCTTGCCGGCGACAATGCGGGTCACCGCGTCGAGTCCGCCGCCGGCGGGAAACGGCACGATCCACCGGATCATGCGGTCGGGAAAATCCGCCCGCGCGGGTGATCCCGCCATCGCCGCACCGGCCGCCACAAGCCCCGCGCGCATCACCTGTCGTCGCGTGATCATGACATCCCCCATCAATTCGGCTCTCGTGCTCGTCTCGACTGTCTTGTTTGTCGTCCATCATTGGGCACAATGGGAATTCGAGGCAAGTCCTTTCCTGGAATCGCCGGGGGTTGCATGAAGGCGCTGGTCGTGGGCGGGTTGGGTGTGGTGGGTCGCGCCAATGTCGAGTATCTGACCACATTGCCCGACGGGGACGTTGTCGGGCTGTCGCGCCGCTCACCCGATTTCGCCACGCGGGCGCAGTTCGTGTCCGCCGATCTCACCGACGCGCGCTCCTGCCGCGATGCGCTGAAAATTCATGCCGATATCACGCACGTCGTGTTCGCCGCGCTGCATGAGCGGCCGGCGCTCGTGCGCGGCTGGACCGAGGCGGACCAGGTTCGCGTGAACGTCGACATGCTGAGCAACCTGCTCGACGCCGTCGAGGCAGCCGCGCCGTCGTTCCAGCACTTCGCGCTGATCCATGGCGGCAAGGCCTATGGCGTGCATCTCGGCCCGCCTCCGCGCGTGCCCTCGCGCGAGAGCGATCCGCGCACCATGCCGCCGAACTTCTACTACGACCAGGAAGACCTGCTGCGCGAACGCCAGCGCGGCCGGTCGTGGACATGGACGATCTTCCGCCCGCCGGCGGTGTGCGGTTTTGCCGTCGGCAGCCCGATGAACACGACCCTCACCGTCGGGGTTTTTGCCGCCATCAGCCGGGAGCTCGGCCTGCCGCTGCGGTTTCCGGGCGCCATCGGTCACCTGAAGGACGCCTGCGATGCGCGGCTGCTGGCTAAGGCCGTGCATTGGGCGGGCAGCAGCGCGCAGGCGGCCAACGAGATTTTCAACGTCAGCAATGGCGACTGCTTCCTGTGGGAGCAGGCGTTTGAGTCGATCGCCGACGTGTTCGGCATGGCCTGCGGAGCGCCGCACCCGATGCCGCTGGCGCGCGTGATGCCCGACAAGGCGGCGGTATGGGACGCCATCGTGACGAAGTACCGACTGCGGCCCTACCGGTTCGAGCAGCTCGTGGCATCGTGGGAGTTCGCCGACTTCACGTTTCGGTATGGCCAGGCGCCCTACGAGTCGCTGCAAAGCACGATCAAGCTGCGCAAGGCCGGCTTCCAGGAATGCGTCGATACCGAAGAGATGTTCGTGCGCCAGCTCAAGGAGATCCAGCGCGAGCGCGTATTGCCCCCATGACGGGGCTTGCACGCTCCGCGCGCCTTGAACGGGATACCTCGATCTGCAACACTTCCGCCGCTCGCCGCAATCTGGAGAGGCTGCGAGGCCGTCTAGCTTCTCCGTATGTCCTTATCACGCGAGGATCAATCGATGTCCGGGGTCGGTCTGATTGTGGAACTTCAAATCAAGGACGGGGCGAGCGAGGAGTTTCTCGCGCTGATCGGCGAGAACGCGCGCAAGTCGATCGAAAGCGAGCTGGGCTGCCGCCAGTTCGACGTGCTGCGCGTGGCGGGCGAGCCCAGTCGTTTCATGCTCTACGAAATCTATGCCGACGAAGCCGCCTTCCAGGCGCACCTCAAGGCGCCCCACGTGGCGGAATTCTTCGCCAAGGCGCGGCCGCTGTTCACTCGGGACACCGCCCACAGGGTCGAGCGCGTGCTGGCGCCGGCAAAGCGCTGACGCCGCTGCGCCGCGCGCGGCGGCGCCGCCGGGGGTTGTCGACTGCATCAGGCGAAATCCAGTTGATCGGTTCGGGGCGGTCGCCGATCTGTTCCCTCCCCCCTTGCAGGGGGAGGGAAGGAAAATAGCGGCCCGACGCAGTCATTCGGACCTCGTATCACGGGTCGATGAGCGCGCGCGGCGCCCACACCTTGCCGTGCGCCAGTCCCAGAAGCTCGCGCGCGCATTCGCGCAGAATCCCGGTCGAGGTGGTCGCGTGCTGCGTGCCGGCGTTCATGTCGCGGAAGCAGCGCTGCAGGATTCCATCGCGCAGCGCCACGCCGCCGCCGTAGCGGTAGGCGAAGGCGCAGACCTCGGCGACCGCGGACGTGGCGTAGTTGAGGGCGAGCCGCGCCAGCGTGATCTGGCGCGTGCCGGCGGTGTCGCCGCGCTTGAGCGTATCTTCGATGTCGTGCCAGCTCTCGAACGCGAACGCGCGCGAGGCACGCACCTTGGCCTCGGCCAAGCCAAATTGCTCGTGGAAGCTTTCGCCGCCGCCGCGCTGCGGCAGCATCTGCGGGCGTCCGTTGTCGGCGCACGCCAGCCCGCGCAGTTCATCGAGCACGCGGCGTCCGATGCCGAGCGCAAAGCCCGTATGCCCGATCGTGCTGATGCCGAAAATGCCGAGCGTGAAGAGCGGTCCGCCCTGGCGCGGCATTTTCGTGGTTTGCAGATGCGTGTATTCCTCCGGTACGAATACGTTGTCGATGCGGTAGTCCACGCTGCCCGTCGCCCGCAGACCGAGCACGTCCCAGTTGCCGCACAGCTCCGACTGGCTCACCGGAAGGATGAAGATGCGCGCGTCGGGAAATTTGCCGCCCGCGAGCATGCGGGGAGCGCCGTTCTCGTAGACCGCGGCGCCCGTGTGGATCCACTGCGAGTGCAACAGCCCGCTCCCATAAGACCACCGGCCGGTGAGCCGGTAGCCCGCCCCGTCGGCGTCCGCGCGTCCGTTGGGCGCGCCCTGGCCGGCGATCAGCGGCCACCGCTTTCCAAATAGCTCCTTGGCCGTGCCTGGCTCCAGGTAGGCCGCCGCCGAGCCCATCGCCACTTGCAGCGCCATGAACACCCAGCCGGTGGAGCCGTCGGCGTAGCTGAGCGCCTCGACGGTGCCGAGCGCCTCGGTCGGCCAGGACTCGATCCCGCCGAAGCAGCGCGGAATCCACATGCCGAAAAAACCGCCGTCCCACAGCGCCTGGATGGCCGGCTCCGTCAGCGCGCCCTTGGCTTCGCTTGCGGCAGCCTGTGCGGAGAACACGGGGAAGAGTTCGTTCGCCTGCTCGACCAACGAACGACGGTCCCCATCGTTGTCTTTCGTTGCCTCGCCTCGCCTTGACTGCGCCATTGTCCAGTCCGTCGCCTGCATCGCCCTCGCCCCGACTCATGTCTTCTCAGGAGTGACCATCATGCCGTTCAGCTTCTCCCAGTACTTGACCGCGGCGGTATGGTCCGCTTCGCCACCGATGCATTCGCGGGCGCGCTGGATAAGATCGCGGCTTGCGCGCACAAGCGGCGCGTTGATCCGGATATCCTCCGCCAGATCGGCGGCGATCTTCACGTCCTTTGCGAGCAGGCCGAGAACGAACTCGGTGCCAAAGGCGCGGCTGAGCACTTCCTGTTTGAGCGTGTTGGCGGTGGCGAAGTTGCGTCCGGTCGACTCGTTGAGGACGTCGACCATCACGGCGGGATCGAGACCGAAACTGCGGCCGATGACGAGCGCCTCGACCGCGGCCATGAACCCGGTCCCGGACACATAGTTGTTGAGCGCCTTCATGGCATGGCCACAGCCGGTTCCGCCCACCTCGAACACGCGGTGACCGAGCACCGCCAAGACGGGGCGAACGCGATCGAGCGCGGCGCGATCGTCGGCGCCGACCATCATCACGAGCCGTCCCTGCGCGGCTCCGGTGACGCCGCCGGATACGGGAGCATCGATCAACGCCACGCCGCGGCGGGCAAGAACGGCGGCCAAGTCGCGCGTGCCCATCGGCTCCGATGAGGTCATGTCGATAACGACGCTGCCGGACGCGAGCGATTGTGCCAGCGCGCCGTTCTCCTCCTGCAGAAAGACCTCGCGAACCATCGGCCCGGTCGGCAACATGGTGATGACGACCTCGGAGTTCCGGCCGAGATCGGCCAGCGAGGTCGCCGCGCGCGCTTGATGGTTCTGCACGAACCGCTCCTGCTTGGCGCGATCGGAGTCGCGCACGATCAGCGGGTGGCCGGCGCGCGCGAGGTTGGCCGCCATGCGCGAACCCATGGCCCCGATGCCGATGAAGCCGATTCTTGTGTCTGCCATCGCGTTTCCACCTCACTACACGGGATTCCAATGGCCCATTCTATCGTGTCGCGTGCCGAAGGAACCATCAGATCATGGGCGCCGGCATCCCGACGCAACACCGAAGCGGCCCATGTTGGCACAACGGCCGATGCGAATGTCGAAATGGTCGTTTGCCCTGCCGCCGTCTTCAGGCTAATGGGCACGTCCGCCGGAGCCTGTCCCAAGCCGCTGTGACCAGCGACCGCGGCCATCGAGGGCAATCTGGGTGATTGGTCGAGACGGTCCAGGAGGTGGTCCATGGCTCGCGTTCCCTATGTCGACCGGGAGAATCTGCCGGAGCAGTACCGCGACCTCGTGAGCAGCAGTGCGAACATCACCCGCGCGCTCTCGAACAGTCCCAAGCTTGCCTACCAGTCCGGTGCGATCGCGCGCTATATCCGGTTCGAGAGCCGGCTCGATCCGCGCCTGCGCGAGATGGCGATCCTCCAGGTCGGCTATTCGGCGCGCTCCGCCTACGAATACACCCACCACATCAAGATCAGCTTCGAGTTCGGCGTCAGCGAGGCGGATGTCCGCGCCATCGCCGACGAGACCGCCGGGCGGCCCACGACGCTCGATCCGCTTGCCAAGGCCGTGCTGCGCGCCGCCCGCGAGATGACCGACGGCCTCGGAATTTCCGAGGAGACATTTGCCGTGCTGCGGGACGCCCTCGACCACGAGCGCTTGGTCGATCTCGTCTTCACGATCGCCAATTACACCGGCGTGGTGCGGATTCTTGCCGCCCTGCAGGTCGATCTCGAGGACGAGTATCTCGAATACCTCAAGAAGTTCCCCTTTGACCCGTAGTTGCCACCGTCCCTGCCGCGAGTAGAGACTCGCGCGTCGATTGTATTCTCTCGTCCATTGCGGCTACCATCCGAACCCTGCGACCATCAGCGTTCCGAGGGAGGCGGATATGCATGCGGGTTTCGTCAAAACGCTTGTCATCATCGCGTTGGCCGGCGGCCAAGCCGCCCTGTCATCGGCGCACGCGCAAATACCTGACCGCCCCATCAAGGTGTTCGTGCCCTATGTTGCGGGCGGCCCATCGGACGTGATCACCCGCCTGCTCGGCCAGCGGATCGCGGCCAGTGGTGGCCCGACGATCGTGGTCGAGAACCGGCCAGGCGGCGGCGGCGTGATTGCCGCGCAGGCCGTCAAGCAGGCGCCTGCCGACGGCACCACGCTGCTGTTGACCGATCTGCCCACGTTCGGGATCAACCCGCACGTGATGTCGGGATTTCCCATCGATCCGGTGCGCGACTTCAAGCCGCTGACGACGCTCTTCGCCTTCCAGTCGCTGCTCGTGGTGCCGGCCGGCCTGGAGGCAAGGTCGGTGCCCGAGCTGGTTGAACTCGCGCGCAGGACGCCCGGCGGCTTGTCCTACGGCTCGCAGGGGCAGGGCTCCGGCGGGCAGTTGCTGGCCGAGATGTTCGGCAAGGCGGCGGGCATCAAATTGATCCACGT
>DATBWJ010000075.1:0-5114 GCA_036514935.1 Xanthobacteraceae bacterium | reverse complement strand
GGCGGCAGCGACGCGCGCGGGCCGAGCCGGTCGTAGAGCCACAGCCCGAGCCGCACCATCCAGGCGGGCCGGCGCATATCTGCGACCGGCAGCACGAAGCGCATGGGTCGCACGATGTGGGGCGCAAGCCGAAGCAGCACCTCGCGCTCGCTCAGCGCCTCGCGCACCAGCCGGAATGCGCCGTGTTCGAGATAGCGCAGCCCGCCATGGACGAGCTTGGTGGAGGCCGAGGAGGTGCCGCTGGCGAGGTCGCCCTGCTCGACCAGCAGAATCTTGAGGCCGCGCCCCGCGGCGTCGCGCGCAATGCCCGCTCCGTTGATGCCCCCGCCGATGACGGCGAGATCGAAGTCGGCCATGCGTCCCTCGGGCGAATCTCGCAACGAACAGCTTGGCGCGCTCGCCCGGCGCGCTCAAGAGACCCGTACGAGGAAGCCCACCCTGCCGGCGCTCACAAAATCTCGCACACCTCGTCGAACTCGAAGCGCGGGTCGCGCGCGGGCAGGCCGGTGGGATCGCCGCGCCCGAGGACGCACAGGAAATTCGACCTGTAGCGGCCGTCCGGAAAAAACTCGGCGTCGACCTTGGCATTGTCGAAGCCCGACATCGGGCCGGCATCGAGCCCGAGCGCACGCGCGGCCAGGATGAAGTAGCCGCCCTGCAGCGTGGCGTTGCGAAAAGCCGTGGTGTGGATGTGCTCGGGCGTGGTCTCGTACCAACTGCGCGCCGCCGGGTCGTGGAACATGCGCCCGAGGTGTTCGTAGAACCTCAAATCATAGGCCAGGATTGCGGCGACCGGCGCCGACATCGTCTTGACCTGGTTGGCGCGCGAGAGCGCCGGTCGCAGCCGCTCCTTGGCCTCTCGGCTGCGCAGGAACAGGATGCGCTGCGGCTGCGAGTTGGCGGTGGTCGGCCCCCATTTCATCAGGTCATAGAGCGCGCGAAGCTGGGCGTCGGACACCGGCTCGGAGGTGAACCGGTCATAGCTGCGCGCCTTGCGATACAGCACGTCGAGCGCCTCGTCGGACAGCGCGGCACCAGGCAGTCTGTTTGCGCCGTTCATGGCTCTCTCCGGTGCTGACCGCGCGCGAGATATAGACAAAATCCACCGGACAGGCCACACAGCGGCTCGCCACGGCGGCTCGCCGTCAAGGCGCCCTGTCATCGGAGGAGTCGCATGCCTGGTCCGCTGGCCGGAATACGGGTGCTCGAACTGGCCCGCATCCTAGCCGGGCCATGGGCCGGACAGATCCTTGCCGATCTTGGCGCCGACGTGGTCAAGGTGGAGCGCGCCGGGACGGGCGACGACACTCGCGGCTGGGGGCCGCCCTTCGTGCCGGCCAAGGATGGCGGACATCTCGGCGCGGCCTACTTCCATGCCACCAATCGCGGCAAGCGCTCGATCGAGCTTGATTTCGAGAGCGAGGACGGCCGGCGCATCACCAGGAGGCTTGCGGCGCAGGCGGACGTTCTGATCGAGAATTTCAAGGTCGGCGGGCTCGCCAGGTTCGGCCTCGATTACGCCAGCCTCAGCCGCGGCAACCCGCGGCTGATCTACTGCTCGGTCACCGGCTTCGGCCAGGATGGCCCCTATGCCGCGCGCGCGGGCTACGACCTCATGGCCCAGGGCATGGCCGGCTTCATGGACCTCACCGGAGAGGCCGACGGCGAGCCGACGCGCGCGGGCGTGCCGGTCTCGGATATCTTCACCGGCGTCTACTCGGCGGTCGGCATCCTCGCCGCCCTTGCGCAGCGCGAGCGGACCGGCCGCGGCTGCTACATCGACACCGCGCTGGTGGACACGACGGTCGGCGTGCTCGCCAACCAGGCGCTCAACTACCTGGTATCCGGCGAGGTGCCCAAGCGCCTCGGCAACGCGCATCCCAACATCGTGCCTTACCAGGTGTTCCCGGCGGCCGACGGCCTTCTCATCGTGGCCACCGGCAACGACCGCCAGTTCGCAAAATTCTGCGCGGTCTTGGGCGAGCCCGCGCTGGCCGAGGACCCGGCCTATCTGACCAACAGGGACCGGCTCGGGCGTCGCGCCGAGCTCATCGACCGGCTCGCGGCGCTGACCAAGCGCATGAAGCGCGACGAGCTTTTGGAAAAACTTGAAGCGGTGCAGGTGCCGGCTGGGCCGATCAACAATCTCGCCCAGGTTTTTGCCGACCCGCAGGTGATCCATCGCAAGATGCGCATCGACCCGCCGAGCGCGGCCGCCGCTTCCGGCGCGATCCCAGGCGTGCGCACACCCATCGTCATCGACGGCCGGGCGATGGCGGCCGAGCGCCCCGCGCCCCGCCTTGGCGAGCATACCCAGGAGATTTTGCGCGAGATCGGCGAGGCGTGAGCCCTCACCGGCGCCGCGTGCGCTACCCGCCGGCCGGCACGAGATCGGTGGCCGGCGCGCGCGCGAGACGCCGGACCGCGGCGGAGACCGCGATCATGCGGTGCTCGGCGTAGGCCTCGTGGTTCTTCTCGATGTCGCCGAGATCGTAGAGGTAGTTCACCATCAGCCCGTGCGCCTGCAGACGCCCGCGCTCGGACAGATCGGCCGGCCAGTTGACGCGCTCCAGGCGGGCGCCGTTGCCGAGATGGAAGCGCGCCACCGGATCAAACGGCAGCTTGCCGCGGCTCTTGGCGTGCAGGAAGTAGGTTGCGGCCGTGCGCAACATCGGTTCGCGCAGACGCTCGATGGCGGCCTCCTCGCGCCACCACTCCCCATCGAGCAGCGACAGCGCGCGGCGATCCTCCTCCGGCAGCAGCACGGAGTCCTCGCTCGCGCGCTCGCGGCTGAGCCATTCGGCGAAACGCGGAACCGGCGAGAGCGTGACGAAGGTGGTCAGCCGCGGGAACTCGCGCGAGATTTCCTCAACGACCTGCTTGATCAGGAAGTGCCCGAACGTCACGCCGGTGAGACCGCGCTGACAGTTCGAGATCGAGTAGAACACCGCGGTGGTCGCGGCGCTCGGATCGACCTTCTCGCGCTGGCTTCCGAGGATGGGCGCGATCGCGTCCGGCAATCCGCGCGTGAGCGCGATCTCGACGAAGATCAGCGGCTCGTCGACGAGCGCAGGGTGGAAGAATGCGTAGCAGCGCCGGTCGGGAGGGTCGATACGGTTGCGCAGATCGTCCCAGTCGTTGATGGCGTGCACCGCCTCGTAGCGGATGATCTTCTCAAGGATGTTGGCGGGCGTCGACCAATCGATCCGGCGCAGCACCAAGAACCCCCGGTTGAACCACAGCGAGAAGAGATGGACGAAACCGTTGTCGAGGGCGGCGAGGTCGTTGCGCCGCTCCAGCACGTCGAGCACTTGCTCGCGCAAGCGCACCAGCGCCGCCGTGCCGTTGGGGGCGAGGTTGAGGCGCCGCAGCAGCTCCTGACGGCGCGGCTCGGCGGCTACATGCAGCTCGGCGGCGGTCTGATCGCAGGGCGAGGCCCGCCAGGCCTCGATCGCGGCCTCGATCCGCGTCTCGTCCGGGCCGAAGCGGAACGCCAGCGCCTCGAAGAAGGCGATGCGCGGTCCCGTGGTCAGGCTGCCATAGCGCGTCAGGACCTCGCGGGCGAGCGCGACGCCGGAAGCCTCCCCGCGGCCCGACAAGAGTTCCTCGCACAGCTCGACCAGCGTCTCCGAACGCTGCGCGGCGTCGCCCCGACCGCGGCCGCGCTCGATCAGCGCCCGGCCGCGCTCGGCGATGGACTGCAGCATCTCGCTGAAGAACGAGGTGTTCATGTCGGGCGCGATTCCGTTGGTTCGCCGGGCTCCGGCTCGCAGCTTTTGTAAATAGGCTGAATCCCGCGCTCTGCAACATCATGGAGAGGCCGTCGGAAATCGTGGCTAACATCGCCTGCCCTTTTGGGCCGCAGGAGCGGTCCGCCCGCGCGCGCGGCCGCAGGCGCTGGGTCGAGCGTGGTTCGTGCTTTGTACCCGCGGGCGCCCACGGCGGTCCCATGCGACCGAATGGCATCGCTGGCCGGGGTGGCCGCAGGCTGGGCAATCGGCTATTGCTGCCGAAGGTCCAACAACAATATGCAACGTCGTCCAAGGGGTGGAGCTATTGTCGGAGAGTGGGTCGCGAGCAAGCCTTGCGCCGTTGCTCGAAGTTGAGGATTTGCGCGTCCGGTTCGAGACCTCGCGCGGCCTCGTTTACGCCGTCGACGGCATTTCCTATTCGGTCAAGCGCGGCGAGACCGTCGCCATCGTCGGCGAATCCGGCTGCGGAAAGTCGGTATCCTCGCTCGCCATCATGCGGCTGCTCGCGCGCCCGGCCGGCCGGATCACCGGGGGACGGGTGCTGTTCGAGGGCCGCAACCTGCTCGACCTGTCCGAGGAGGAAATGCGGGCCATTCGCGGCCGCGACATCTCGATGATCTTCCAGGAGCCGATGACCTCGCTCAACCCGGTCCTGTCGATCGGGCTGCAGATCATGGAGCCCCTGCTGATCCACCTTGCGATGAGCGAGGCGAAGGCACGCGCGCGCGCGCTCGAGCTGCTCCAGCTCGTCGGCATCACCGACGGGGAGAGACGGCTCCAGCAGTACCCGCACCAACTCTCCGGCGGCATGCGGCAGCGCGTGATGATCGCGATCGCGCTTGCCTGCAATCCGAAGCTCATCATCGCCGATGAGCCGACCACGGCGCTCGATGTCACCATTCAGGCGCAAATCCTGGAGCTGATGAAGGACCTCTCGCGGCGCCTCGACATCGCGCTCATCATCATCACCCACAACCTCGGCGTGGTCGCTCGCTACGCCGACCGCGTGAACGTGATGTACGCGGCGCGCATCATCGAGCAGGGCAGCGCGGACGACGTCTTCCTCAAGCCCGCGCATCCCTACTCGATCGGATTGATGCGCTCGGTGCCGCGCCTCGATTTGCCGCGCGGCCAGCGCCTTGCGACCATCGAAGGCCTGCCGCCCGATCTGCGCGCGCCGCCGCCGATCTGCCGGTTCGCCGATCGCTGCGCCTTCCGCATTGCCCGCTGCGAACAGGACATGGCGTTGCGCGATGTCGGACCCGGCCACCGCGCGGCGTGCGCGCGCGCCGAAGAGATTCTCGCCGGCGATCTCGTCCCGGCGGCGCCGACCGCCAAGGCCCCGGCCGCCGCCAGCGTCGC
>DATBWJ010000074.1:0-4165 GCA_036514935.1 Xanthobacteraceae bacterium | reverse complement strand
CCGGCGGCGAGCAGCGCGGCCGGCAACAGATAGGGATTGGTGGCGCCGTCGGCGAGGCGAAATTCGAAGCGGCCGCTGCCCGGCACCCTGATCATATGGGTGCGGTTGTTGCCGGCATAGGTCACCGTGTTGGGCGACCAGGTCGCGCCCGAGAGCGTCACCGGCGCATTGATGCGCTTGTAGGAATTGACCGTGGGATTGGTGATGGAGCACAGCTCGCTCGCGGCATTCATCACCCCGCCGATGAAGTTGTAGGCGGCGCGCGACAGGCCGAACCCGTCCTTGCCGTCGTCGAAGGCGTTCTTGCCGCCCTGCCACAGCGATACGTGCACATGGCAGCCGCTGCCGGTGAGGTTCATGAACGGCTTCGGCATGAAGGTGGCGCGGAGCCCGTGCTTCTCGGCGATCGCCTTCACCATATATTTGAAGAAGGCCATCCGGTCGGCCGTGACCAGCGCATCGTCAAACAGCCAGTTCATCTCGAACTGGCCGTTGGCGTCCTCGTGGTCGTTCTGGTAGGGCTGCCAGCCGAGCTCGAGCATCGAGTCGCAAATCTCGCTGATCACATCGTAGCGGCGCATCAGCGCGGTCTGGTCGTAGCAGGGCTTGGCTGCGGTATCGGCCGCGTCGCTGATCGCCGAGCCATCCGGGCACAGCAGGAAGAACTCGCACTCGACGCCGGTCTTCATCGTAAAGCCTGTTTGCGCGGCCTTGGCGACCATCCTCTTCAGGATGTTGCGGGGAGCGTGCTCGACCAGCTTGCCGTTCATCCAAGGGTCGGCGGCGAGCCAGCCGACCTCGCGCTTCCAGGGCAGCTGGATCAGGCTGGCAGGGTCGGGAATGGCAAGAACGTCCGGGTCGGCCGGCGTCATGTCGAGCCAGCTCGCAAAGCCGGCAAAGCCCGCGCCGTCCCTCGCCATGTCGCCGATCGCGCTTGCCGGCGCGAGCTTCGCGCGAAGCGTGCCGAACAGGTCGACATAGGAAATCAGGAAATATTTTATCCCGCGTTCGCGGGCCTCGACTGCAAGATCAACCGCCATGTTACTCCCCTTCATCGACTCGAGCGGCCCGCTCACCGTTTCAATCAGACTTCAATCCCGGAATCCAGTCCGTGCCTGCGAGCGGCACTTTGGCCATGGCGGCCGCCTCGACGGTGAGCGCCACGAGATCCTCGGGCTCGAGATTATGCACATGGCTCTTGCCGCAGGCCCGCGCGATGGTTTGCGTCTCGAGCGTCAGCACTGAAAGATAATTGGCCAGACGCCTGCCGGCGAGGCTGGGATCGAGCCGCGCGGCAAGCTTAGGGTCCTGCGTGGTGATGCCGGCAGGATCGCGCCCCTCGTGCCAGTCGTCGTAGCAGCCCGCCGTCGTGCCGAGCTTGCGATATTCCTCTTCGAGCGCCGGGTCGTTGTCGCCAAGCGCGATGAGCGCGGCGGTGCCGATCGAGACCGCGTCGGCGCCGAGCGCGAGCGCCTTGGCGACGTCGGCGCCGTTGCGGACGCCGCCGGAGACGATGAGTTGCACCTTGCGATGCAAGCCGAGGTCTTGCAGCGCCTGGACCGCAGGCCTGATGGCGCCGAGGATCGGCAAGCCGACATGCTCGATGAACACTTCCTGCGTCGCCGCCGTGCCGCCCTGCATGCCGTCGAGCACAATCACGTCGGCGCCGGCCTTCACCGCCAGCGCCGTGTCGTAATAAGGGCGCGAGGCGCCGATCTTGATGTAGATCGGCTTCTGCCAGTCGGTGATCTCCCTGAGTTCCTCGATTTTGATCTGGAGGTCGTCGGGGCCGGTCCAGTCGGGATGGCGGCAGGCGGAGCGCTGATCGATGCCGGCCGGCAGGGTGCGCATCTCGCCCACGCGCTCCGAGATTTTCTGCCCGAGCAGCATGCCGCCGCCGCCGGGCTTGGCGCCCTGGCCGACCACGATCTCGATGGCGTCGGCGCGCCTCAAATCGTCGGGGTTCATGCCGTAGCGGGAGGGCAGGACCTGGTAGACGAGGATCGACGAATGGCCGCGCTCCTCCTCGGTCATGCCGCCGTCGCCGGTGGTGGTCGAGGTCCCGACCTGGGTCGCGCCG
This sequence comes from Xanthobacteraceae bacterium, assembly GCA_036514935.1. Classification (GTDB taxonomy): domain Bacteria; phylum Pseudomonadota; class Alphaproteobacteria; order Rhizobiales; family Xanthobacteraceae; genus DATBWJ01. The sequence continues at coordinate 2,085 of DATBWJ010000074.1, read as the reverse complement.
CGCCCCAAGGCCTCCTTGGCCTGGGCCGAGAGCGAGCCGAAGCTCATCCCGGCGATGGTGATGGGAATTTTGATGTGGATGGGCTTCTCCGCGAAGCGCGTGCCGAGCCACACATCGGTGCCGCATTTCTCGCGATAGCCTTCGAGCGGGTAGCGGCTCACCGAGGCGCCGAGAAAGAGGAGATCGTCGAAATGCGGCACGCGCCGCTTGGCGCCGAAGCCGCGGATGTCGTAGATGCCGGTCGCGGCGGCGCGGCGGATCTCCGAAAGTGAGAACTCGTCGAAGGTGGCCGAAGGGCGCGGCGCGGTTTTGGGCGTCCAGTCCATCAATAGGCTCCGGCGTTGTCCACGTGGAAATTGTAGAGCTGGCGCGCCGAGCCGTAGCGCCTGAATTCCGATGGGTCGATCTTGCCATTGAAGCCGGCGCGGTCGAGCACCTCGTGCAGGGCGCGCTTGTGCTCGTCCCGCATCTTCTTCTCGATGCAGTCGGCGCCGAGGCTCTTGACCTCGCCGCGGACGAACAGGCGCGCCTCATAGATCGAATCGCCGAGCGAATCGCCAGCGTCGCCGAACACCACGAGGTTGCCGGCCTGGGCCATGAAGGCGCTCATATGCCCAACCGAGCCCTGCACCACGATGTCGATCCCTTTCATGGAAATGCCGCAGCGCGAGGAGGCATTGCCGTCGATGCGCAACAGGCCGCCGCGGCCGGTGGCGCCTGCCGACTGGCTGGCGTCGCCCGAAACATGCACGAAGCCCGACATCATGTTCTCGGCGACGCCGACGCCGGCGCTGCCATGGATCAGCACGGTGGCGTGCTTGTTCATGCCGGCGCAGTAATAGCCGACCGGTCCGTTGATCTCGACGGTGATCGGGACGTTCAACCCGGCGGCGATGGCGTGGCGGCCGGCGGGGCGGTCGACGATCCAGTGCCGCTCATTGGTGTCGGGGTGGAGGCGGTGAAGCGCCGCGTTCAGCTCTCTGAGCGGGGTCAAGCCGAGGTCGATTTCCGGCACGGTTAGCGCTCCCAGAAATAGACCGTGGCGGGCTCAGGCTCCCAAATGCGCGCGTTCTCGATACCAGGCAGGCCGGCCAGCGCGCGATATTCGGAGCCGAAGGCGACATAGCGATCCGTCTCGGCCATGACCGCAGGCTTGCAGGCGATGCCGTCGCGGAGCACGCCGAAGCCGTTCTCGGTGCCGACCACGAACGTGTAGAAGCCGTCGAGATCGTCGAGGCTCACTTTGAGCGCGTCGCCGAGCGACAGGCCCTCGCGCATCTTCCAGCTGAGATAGCCCGCCGCGACCTCGGTGTCGTTCTCGGTCTCGAAGGCGAACCCCTCGCGCTTCAGCACCCGGCGGAGATTGTTGTGGTTCGAGAGCGAGCCGTTATGCACGAGGCATTGATCTCTGCCGGTGGAATAGGGGTGCGCGCCGTCAGTGGTCACCGCCGACTCCGTCGCCATGCGGGTATGCCCGATGGCATGCGTGCCGTGCATGGCGGCAAGGTCGAAGCGCTCGGTTACGTTTTCGGGCCGGCCGACCTCCTTGTAGAGCTCCATCCGCCGCCCGCTTCCGACCACTTCGATGTCGGGCATCTCGCGCGCAAGCCACTCCGTGAGCCTGGGCAGCGATCCGTCATCGACGCCGACCACGGCGTGGGTATCGTGCAGCATGATATTGGTGCTGCTGAAGGTGCGGCCGATCCGTTCGGCGGCCTCCTTCATGGCCGCTGCCGACTTGCCGCGGAGCGTTAGCTTGATCTCGCCGCTCCTTCCCTCGCCATAGACGGCGAAGCCCGCGCTGTCAGGCCCGCGGTCCGACAGAGTGGCGAGCATGCCGGCGGTGAGCCGGCCAAGCTCGGGTTCGAGCGAGGGGTCTTTGATGAACAGTCCGACGATGCCGCACATGCGCCAAAAGCTCCGGTTAATGCGGCCTGCACCATGGCTCGGGGAAAGGGCGCACGTCAACCCACATGAAATAAAGTTTCCTGTGAGGAAACCTAGCTGCGCGGATAGATGATGATCGAGAGATAGGTCATGGGTCGCTCGAGCAGCTCCTCGGGCCCGTGCGGCGCGCCGGCGTCG
>DATBWJ010000073.1:0-15215 GCA_036514935.1 Xanthobacteraceae bacterium | reverse complement strand
ACCCCCCACCCCAACCCTCCCCCGCAAGGGGGGAGGGAGCCAGTCCTGCGCGTGGCATGGCTGTACGCGGTATCGACGGCGCCCGGCGCGTGCGAGGTCTGCAAATGATCCTTCCCGCGCTGTTCTTCTACCTGTTCGCCGGCGTCTGCGTGGCCTGCGCCTTCATGGTGATCGCCGCCAGGAACCCGGTGCATTCGGTGCTCTTCCTCATCCTCGCCTTCGTCAATGCCGCCGGGCTGTTCGTGCTGATGGGCGCCGAATTCCTGGCGATGATCGTGATCGTGGTCTATGTCGGCGCCGTCGCGGTGCTGTTCCTGTTCGTGGTCATGATGCTCGACGTCGACTTCGTCGAGCTGCGGGCGGGCTTTCTCAACTATCTTCCGGTCGGCGCGCTGGTCGGGCTCGGCTTCCTGATCGAGCTCGTGCTCGTGCTCGGCGCCTGGGTGATCCATCCGGCGGCAAAGAGCGCCGCCGCCATGCCGATCGTGGCAGACACCAGCAACACCGAGGCGCTCGGGCTCGTGCTCTATACCCGCTACGTCTACTTCTTCGAAGCGGCCGGCCTCGTTCTGCTGGTGGCGATGATCGGCGCCATCGTGCTGACGCTGCGCCACAAGCCGAACGTCAAGCGCCAGGACATCGGCAAGCAGGTGGCGCGCACCAAGGCCACGGCCATCGAGGTCCGCAAGGTGCGGCCGGGGCAGGGGATCTAGCGTGACGATCGGGCTCGGACACTATCTCACGGTTGCCGCCATCCTGTTCACGCTCGGGATTTTCGGCATCTTCCTCAACCGCAAGAACGTGATCGTCATCCTGATGTCGATCGAGCTGATCCTGCTGTCGGTCAACATCAACTTCGTGGCGTTCTCGGCCTTCCTCGGCGACCTCGTCGGACAGGTGTTCGCGCTGATCGTGCTGACGGTGGCGGCGGCGGAGGCCGCCATCGGACTCGCCATCCTGGTGGTGTTCTACCGCAACCGCGGCTCGATCGCGGTCGAGGACATCAACCTCATGAAAGGCTGACGATGTATCAGGCCATCGTGTTCCTGCCTTTGCTGGGGTGCCTGCTCGCCACCGCGATCGCGCTGATCGGCGCGCGCGCGCGCCATCCGGGCGGCATCGCCGCCCACGAGGCCTCCGGACACGGCCCGCGCCGCACCTCAGGCCCCGCCGAGATCGCCGCGCCGGCCCACGAGGCGCAGGCCGCGCCGGCGGCGATGGGCTCGCGCTCGGCGGAGGCGATCACCACCACCTTCCTGTTCGTGTCGATGGCGTTGTCCTGGATCAGTCTGGCGCAGGTCGGGTTCGGCCAGCAGGACGCGCATGTGTCGCTGGCGAGCTTCCTCGCCTCCGGCGATCTCAAGGTCGACTGGGCGCTGCGCGTCGACACGCTGACGGCGGTCATGCTGGTCGTGGTCACCACCGTCTCGGCCTTCGTCCATCTCTATTCCATCGGCTACATGGACGAGGACCCCTACCGGCCGCGCTTCTTCGCCTATCTGTCGATGTTCACCTTCGCCATGCTCATGCTGGTGACGGCCGACAACCTCGTCCAGCTCTACTTCGGCTGGGAGGGGGTGGGGCTCGCGAGCTATCTGCTCATCGGGTTCTGGTATCACAAGCCCGAGGCCAACGCCGCCGCCATCAAGGCGTTCATTGTCAACCGCGTCGGCGACTTCGGGTTTGCGCTCGGCATTTTCGCGCTGTTCGCGATGACCGGCGCCGTCGATCTCGAAACGATCTTTGCGCAGGCGCCGTCGCTCACGGGCAAAACCATCCATTTCCTCAACTGGGACGTCGACGCGCTCACGCTCATCTGCCTGCTGCTGTTCATGGGCGCGATGGGCAAGTCGGCGCAGTTCCTGCTGCATACCTGGCTGCCCGACGCCATGGAGGGGCCGACGCCGGTCTCCGCCCTCATCCACGCCGCCACCATGGTGACCGCCGGCGTGTTCATGGTCGCGCGGCTGTCGCCGCTGTTCGAGCTTGCGCCCGCCGCGCAGTCCTTCGTCATCGCCATCGGCGCGACGACCGCCTTGTTCGCGGCCACCGTCGGCCTGGTGCAGAACGACATCAAGCGCATCGTCGCCTATTCGACCTGCTCGCAGCTCGGCTACATGTTCGTCGCCATGGGCGTGGGCGCCTACTCGGTCGGCATGTATCACCTGTTCACCCACGCCTTCTTCAAGGCGCTGCTGTTCCTGGGCGCGGGATCGGTCATCAAGGCGATGCACCACGAGCAGGACATCCGCATGATGGGCGGGCTCAAGGACCGCATCCCGTTCACCTACTGGACGATGGTTGTGGGCACGCTCGCGCTCACCGGTTTTCCGCTCACCGCCGGCTATTTCTCCAAGGACGCCATCATCGAGGCCGCCTTTGCCGGCAAGAGCGCGGCGGCGCTCTACGGCTTCCTGTGCACGGTGGCCGCCGCCTGCCTGACCTCGTTCTATGCCTGGCGGCTGATGCTCAAAACCTTCCACGGCCGTCCGCACGACCGCCACCATTACGAGGCCGCCCGCGAGAGCCCGGCGACGATGCTGATCCCGCTCGGCGTGCTGGCGGCCGGCTCGCTCCTGGCGGGGTTGCCGTTCAAGGAGGTGTTCGCCGGCCACGCGGTGGAGGGCTTCTTCCGCGAGTCGCTGAAATTCGCCGCCGGCAACAGCGTGCTCGAGGACATGCATCGCGTTCCCTACGCGGTCGCCATGCTGCCGACGCTGATGATGGCGATCGGGTTCGTGGTGGCGTGGACGTTCTACATCCGGCGGCCGGATCTTCCGGTCGAGCTCGCCCGCCAGCACGAGGTGCTGTACCGCTTCCTGCTCAACAAGTGGTACTTTGACGAGATCTACGAGGTGATCTTCGTGCGGCCGGCCAAGTGGCTCGGCCGCCTGCTGTGGCTGCGCGGCGACGGCTGGTTCATCGATGGTTTCGGCCCCGACGGCGTATCGGCGCGTGTGATTGACGTCACGCGCAATGTCGTGCGCCTGCAGACCGGCTATCTCTACCACTACGCGTTCGCGATGCTGATCGGCGTGGCGGCGCTGGTGACCTGGTTCATGTTCGCGGGCGGAGGCCGCTGATGGCGAGCTGGCCGATCCTGTCCGTCACCACCTTCCTGCCGATCGTCGGCGCGCTCTTCATCATCATGTTGCGCGGCAATGACCCGGCGGGTGATCGCAACGTGCGCTGGATCGCGCTGTGGACGACGCTCGTCACGCTCGCCGTCTCGCTGGTCCTGGTCTGGCGGTTCGATGCCGGCTCGGCCGAGTTCCAGTTCGTGGAACGGCATCCGTGGCTGGGCGGGGCGATCATCTACCAGATGGGCGTCGACGGCATCTCGCTTCCCTTCGTGATCCTCACGACCGCGCTCATGCCGATCTGCATCATCGCGAGCTGGCAGGCGATCGAAACCCGCGTCAAGGAATACATGGTCGCCTTTCTGGTGCTCGAGACGCTGATGGTGGGCACCTTCACCGCGCTCGACCTCGTGCTGTTCTACCTGTTCTTCGAGGGCGGCCTGATCCCGATGTTCCTCATCATCGGCGTGTGGGGCGGGCCGCGCCGGGTCTACGCGAGCTTCAAGTTCTTCCTCTATACGCTGCTCGGCTCCGTGCTGATGCTGCTCGCGATCATGGCGATGTACTGGGAGGCCGGCACCACCGACATGGTGGCGCTCGTCCGCCACGACTTCTCGCGATCGCTGCAGACCTGGGCGTGGCTGGCGTTCCTGGCCTCGTTCGCGGTGAAGCTGCCGATGTGGCCGGTGCACACCTGGCTGCCCGACGCCCATGTCGAGGCGCCCACCGCCGGCTCCGTGATCCTGGCGGCCATCCTCTTGAAGATGGGCGGCTACGGCTTCCTGCGCTTCTCGCTGCCGATGTTTCCGGCCGCCTCGCAGGACTTCGCCCCCCTGATCTTCGTGCTCTCGGTCGTCGCCATCATCTACACGTCCCTGGTCGCCCTGATGCAGGAGGACGTGAAGAAGCTGATCGCCTATTCCTCGGTCGCCCACATGGGCTTCGTGACCATGGGCATTTTCACCGCCACCACCCAGGGCATCGCCGGCGGCATTTTCCAGATGATCTCGCACGGCATCGTCTCGGGCGCGCTGTTCCTGTGCGTCGGGGTCATCTACGACCGCATGCACACGCGCGAGATCGCGGCCTATGGCGGTCTCGTCAACCGCATGCCGCTTTACGCCGCCGTGTTCATGGTGTTCACGCTCGCCAATGTCGGGCTGCCCGGCACTTCGGGCTTCATCGGCGAGTTCCTCGCGCTCCTCGGCGCGTTCAAGGTCAACACCTGGCTCGCGGCGTTCGCCACGCTCGGCGTCATCCTGTCGGCGGCCTACGCGCTGTGGCTCTACCGCAAGGTCATGTTCGGGACGATCGAGAAACCGGCGCTCGCCGGCATTCTCGATCTCAGCGGGCGTGAAATCCTCATGTTCGTCCCGCTCGTCGCTCTGACGATCCTGTTCGGCATCTATCCCAAGCCCGTGCTCGACATTTCGGCGGCCTCGGTGACGGCGCTGATCGAGAGCTATCAGACCGCGCTCGCCGCAAAATCCGCGGCGCTGGTGATGCCATGACCGACGCCGTTCAGCTCTCCGCCTACTATGCGCTCCTGCCGGAGATCGTGCTCGTCCTCGGCACGCTCGCGCTGCTGTTGGCCGGCGCCGTGATCGGCGAGAAGGCGACGGGTCTTGTGACCGGATGCGCGGTGCTGCTGCTCGCCGTCGTCGCCGCCCTCGTCATCGCCCTGCCGGCCGAAAGAACGGTCCTGTTCGGCGGCAGCTTCATCGTCGACGAGTTCGCGCGCTTCCTCAAGGTGCTCACGCTGATCGGCTCGGGCGCGGCGATCCTGATGTCGATCGAATTTTTGGGTTCTCCCGGCGGCCGCAAGTTCGAATATGCGCTGCTCATCCTGCTCGCCACCACCGGCATGCTGATGCTGATTTCGGCCGGCGACTTGATCGCGCTCTATCTCGGCCTCGAACTGATGAGCCTGTCGCTTTACGTCGTCGCCGCGATCGACCGCGACAACGCGCGCTCGACCGAGGCGGGACTGAAATATTTTGTGCTCGGGGCGCTGGCGTCGGGCATGCTGCTCTACGGCTGCTCGCTGATCTATGGCTTCACCGGCACGGTCAGCTTTGCCGGCATTGCGGGGGCCGCCGGCGAGGGCGGGATCGGGCTCACCGTCGGGCTCGTGCTCCTGTTCGCCGGTCTCTGCTTCAAGGTGTCGGCGGTGCCGTTCCACATGTGGACGCCGGACGTCTACGAGGGCGCGCCGACGCCGATCACCGCCTTTTTCGCGGCTGCCCCCAAGGTGGCGGCCATCGCCATATTCGTGCGGTCCGCCATGACCGCGTTTCCCGCCATTGCCGGCCAGTGGCAGCAGATCCTGGCGTTCGTGGCGGTTGCCTCCATGCTGCTCGGCGCGTTCGCTGCCATCGGCCAGGTCAACATCAAGCGCCTGATGGCCTATTCCTCCATCGGCCATATGGGTTTTGCGTTGATCGGGCTCACCGCCGCGACGCCCGAGGGCGTGCAAGGGGTGCTGGTCTACATCGCGATCTATGTTGCGATGACGCTGGGCGCGTTTGCCTGCATCCTGGCGATGCGGCGCGCGGGCGGGGCGGTGGAGACCATCTCGGATCTCGCCGGGCTCGCGCGCACCAATCCGTCCATGGCGTTCCTGCTGGCAATGCTGCTGTTCTCGCTGGCCGGCGTTCCGCCGCTCGCCGGCTTCTTCGCAAAATTCTATGTCTTCCTCGCCGCCATCAAGGCGGGGCTCTACACGCTGGCCGTCATCGGGGTGATCGCCAGCGTGATCAGCGCCTACTATTATCTGGTGATCGTGAAGATCATGTATTTCGACGAGCCGGCGCCGGCGTTCGAGCCGATGAGGAGCGAGCTCAAGGTCGTGCTCGGTCTCAGCGGGGCTTTCAACATCCTGTTCTTCGCCGTTCCCGCGCCGCTGGTCGAGGCCGCGGCGGTCGCGGCAAGATCGCTGTTCTGACGGGTTGGAATTGGCTGCAACGCTCATCAGGTGCATCGCGTGCGACATCGTCGGGTCGACCAACGGGGAAGCGCTGGCGCGCGCGCGCGCCGGCGAGACCGGGCCGCTGTGGATCACAGCGCGCGCGCAGACGGCCGGGCGCGGGCGGCGCGGGCGCGTGTGGCTGTCGCCGCCCGGCAACCTCTATGCGACGCTGCTGTTGTGCGACCCCTCGCCCCCCGAGCGCGCGCCGCAGGTCTCGTTCGTGGCGGCGCTGGCGGCGCATGACGCGATCGCCGAGATCGCCGCAGATGCCAGGCCCCGCCTCACCCTCAAGTGGCCGAACGACCTGTTGTGCGACGGCGCCAAGGTGGCCGGAATTCTGATCGAGGGGGAGGGGAGCCCGGTCGTGCTCGCGGTCGGCATCGGCGTCAACTGCGCCCATCATCCCGACGAAGCCGCCTATCCGGCGACCGATCTGCGGGCGGCGGGTTTAGTGGTGGCGCCGGAAAGCCTGTTCGAGGCGTTGTCGCGCACGATGGTCGCGCGCCTGCGTCAATGGGATCGCGGCCGCGGCTTTGCGGCCATCCGGGCCGACTGGCTTGCGCGCGCGCACGGCCTCGGCGGGGACATCCGGGTGCGCCTGCCGGAGCGGGAGGTCGCCGGGCGCTTCGAGGCGCTTGACCGGCACGGGCGGCTCGTGCTGCGCCGCGCGGACGGATCGGCCGAAACCGTCAGCGCCGGCGATGTGTTTCCGATCAACCGTGGCGCGACCGCAGCGGCCGAGCAGTAACCCCGATGGCCCATCCGCCCGAGGAACTCGTGTTCGCGCCGCTCGGCGGCGTGGGCGAGATCGGCATGAACCTCGCGATCTACGGCATCGGCTCGCAGCGCAAGAAGACGTGGCTCGTGGTCGATTTCGGCGTGGCATTCGCCGGCGACGACTTGCCCGGCATCGACCTGATCTTGCCGGACATCGGCTACCTCGTCGAAGAACGGCGCAACATCGCAGGCATCGTGCTCACCCACGCCCACGAGGACCATTTCGGCGCGCTCATCGACCTGTGGCCGCGGCTGGGCGTGCCGGTCTACGCCACCCCGTTCACCGCCGCCCTGTTGGAGGCCAAACGGCAGTCCGAGCCGGGCGCGCCCGAGATCAAGGTCAACATCGTGCCGCTCGGCGGCCGCTTGACGCTGGGACCGTTCGAGGTCGAGTACGTCTCGGTCGCCCATTCGATTCCGGAGGCCAACGCCCTCCTCATCCGCACCCGCCTGGGCACCGTCCTCCATACCGGAGACTGGAAGATCGATCCGACGCCGGTCATCGGCCCGGCGACCGACGAGGCAAGGCTGCGCGCGCTCGGCGAGGAAGGCTGCCTGGCGCTCATCGGCGATTCCACCAATGCCGTCCGCGAGGGCCGCTCGCCATCGGAAGCCGACGTGGCCAAGACGCTGGCGGAGCTGATCGCCAGCGCGCCGGCCCGCGTCGCCGTTACCACCTTTGCCTCCCATGTCGCCCGCATCCGCGCGGTGGCGGAGGCCGCGCGCGCCAGCGGCCGCGAAGTTGTGGTCGTCGGCCGCGCCATGGACCGCATCGTCCAGGTGGCGGGCGAGACCGGCTACCTCGACGGCCTGCCGGAGTTTCGGTCGGCGGAGGTTTTTGGCTATTTGCGGCCCGACCAGGTGGTGGCGCTGTGCACCGGCAGCCAGGGCGAGGCGCGCGCCGCGCTCGCGCGCATCGCGCAGGACGAGCATCCCCACGTCACGCTTGCGAAGGGCGACCGGGTCATTTTCTCCGCGCGCGCCATCCCCGGCAACGAGAAGGCGGTCTGGCGCGTCGTCAACGGGCTCGTGCGGCAGGGCGTCGAGGTCATCACCGACCGCACCCACCTGGTGCATGTGTCCGGCCATCCGCGCCGGGCGGAAATGGAGGACCTTTATCGCTGGGTCAGGCCGCGCATCGCGATCCCGGTCCATGGCGAGGCCCTGCATTTGTCCGAGCACGCCAAGCTCGCCCGCGCGCTCGGCGTCAAGCACGTCATCGACTGCCAGAACGGCGATCTCGTGCGGCTCGCCCCCGGTTCGCCCGGCATCGTGGACGAAGTCCCCGCCGGCCGGCTGTACAAGGACGGCCGGCTGATCGTCGAGGCGGAAGCGCGCACCGTGGCCGATCGCCGGCGCCTCGGCTTCGTCGGGGTGGTCTCGATCGCGCTGACGCTCGACGCGCGCGGGACGTTGACCGCTGGTCCGGAAGTGGACACGGTCGGCATTCCGGAGAAGAACGCCGAGGGCGATGCGATCCTCGACATCATCCACGACTCCGTCCGCCGGACCGTCGACGACCTGCCGAAGGCGCGCCGGCGCGATGCCGACGCCGTCGGCGAAGCGGTGCGCGCGGCGGTGCGCAGCGCGGTCGCGGAGCACTGGGGCAAGAAGCCGCTTTGTCTCGTCCATGTGCTGACGGTGTAGGCTGCCCGCCTGCGCGGCCGAAGCCGCTCCGGCGCGGCGCAAGCCCGCCGGCGTAGAACGGAGAAACCCATGATCGGACGGCTCAACCACGTCGCCATCGCGGTGCGCGATATCGATGCGGCCTCCCGCGTCTACCGCGACACGCTTGCCGCCGAGGTCTCGGCCAAGGTGCCGCAGCCCGAGCACGGCGTGACGACCGTGTTCGTCACGCTGGCGAACACCAAGATCGAGTTGCTGGAGCCGCTCGGCGAAGCCTCCCCGATCGCAAAGTTCCTCGAGCGCAACGCCGACGGCGGCATCCATCACCTCTGCTTCGAGGTCGACGACATCATGGCGGCGCGCGAGCGGCTCAAGGCGAAGGGCGCACGCGTGCTCGGCGACGGCGAGCCGAGGATCGGCGCCCACGGCCGACCGGTGCTGTTTCTGCACCCCAAGGATTTCTGCGGCACCTTGGTCGAACTTGAACAGGCGTGAGCGTGTCCTGGATCACCATCGCGGCGATCTATTTCATCCTCTGGTGGCTGGTGCTGTTCGCGGTCCTGCCCTGGGGCGTGCGCTCGCAGGCGGAAAGCGGCGATGTGGCGCCCGGAACGGACCCGGGCGCGCCCGTGCTGCCCCACCTGCTGACAAAGCTCGCGGCGACCACCGTGATTTCGGCCGCGCTCTTCGGCGTGTTCTATTATGGCTACGTCAACCGGCTGGTCACGCTCGATGATCTCGCCGCGCTGCTCGGCATGCGGCGCTGAGCCGGCCGCTCATTCGAGCAGTCGCATTTTCTACGGCGAACCGGTTCCCACTTCGCCGGAAAATGCTTCGGCTATCCGCGCCGCGCGCGCGTTCGCCGCGAATGACGGGGCACTGCCGCCGGCAACGGGGCGAGATAGAACGGATTGGCCTGGCAGGTGCCGCCGATGCCGACCACGGTGGCGCGGCATTGCTCGAAGGTGGCGAAGCCGCAATTGCGCGGCGCGCTGTGCGCCAGGTAGCGCGCGCACCAGGGATAGATGACCGCCGCCTCGCTGCTGACCGTCGCGGCCACCAGCGCGCATCCGACCAACACCACGAGGCGCATCGTCCTTCCTCTGTTGGCGCGAATGCTAGCATCGATGGCGGCGCGAGAAAATGCCGTCCCGCCGCTTCGCACGTGCCCCGCCGGATGCGCCCCGGCCACCGCGCCCGCACAGCCGCCGCCGGCGGCCGCACGAGGCCTTCAACGGACCCGGCGCACACAAAAAAAGGAGCAGGGCCCAGCCCTGCTCCATCTTTGATAGTACCAACCGATGGTTTCCGCCTTATGGCTCTTGTCTCCACGCGGAACGGCAGCGCATCGCGCGCGCCTCGGCCTTCCTCCCAAGACTTGGACCGAGCGCTGGGCCTTGCCCAACGCGGCGGGTAGCGCACGCTAGACCAAGGTCGCCGCCGAGTCATGGGGGTCGTCGTGCACTGCAATATGGCGTCAGCGAGCGGACAAACCGCGCTGGCGGCTGATCAGGCGGCCGGCGCGTGGCGGCACGCGGGCGCACGCGGCGGTAGGGCGGTCCTCTTGTATTCTGCGCGGCGATCCGGTTTGACTGCCACGCCGCCGTTGGGAGCGATGCGATGCGACTGTCCCGGTTCTTCCTGCCCATCCTGCGCGAGACGCCCAAGGAAGCGGAGATCGTGTCGCACCGGCTGATGCTGCGGGCAGGTTTGATCCGGCAGCAGGCGGCGGGCATCTATAGCTTCCTGCCGCTCGGGCTGCGTGTGCTGCGCAAGGTATGCCGGATCGTGCGTGAGGAGCAGGACCGCGCCGGCGCCATCGAGCTGCTCATGCCAACCATCCAGTCCGCCGATCTGTGGCGCGAGAGCGGCCGCTATGAGGACTACGGGAAGGAAATGCTGCGCATCCGGGACCGCCACGACCGCGATATGCTGTATGGTCCGACCAACGAGGAGATGATCGCCGACATCTTTCGGGCCTACGTGCGCTCCTACAAGGACCTGCCGCTCAACCTCTATCATATCCAGTGGAAGTTCCGCGACGAGCTGCGCCCGCGCTTCGGCACCATGCGCGCGCGCGAGTTCCTGATGAAGGACGCCTATTCCTTCGACCTCGACCAGGCCGGCGCGCGCCATTCCTACAACAAGATGTTCGTGGCCTATCTGCGCAGCTTCGATCGCATGGGGCTCAAGGCGATCCCCATGGTGGCCGAGACCGGGCCGATCGGCGGCAGCCTGAGCCACGAGTTCATCATCCTGGCCACGACCGGGGAAAGCGAGGTTTTCTGCCATCGCGACTACCTCGATTTCCCGGTGCCGGGGGAGGACGTCGATTTCGACGATGCGGCCGCCTTGCAGCGCATCGTCGACAAGTGGACCTCGCTTTACGCGGCGACCTCGGAAAAGCACGACGCCGGGGCATTCGAGGCGCTGCCGCCGCAGGCCCGGGTTTCCGCGCGCGGCATCGAGGTTGGTCACATTTTCTACTTCGGCACCAAATATTCTGAACCCATGAAGGCCGTGGTCGCCGGGCCCGACGGCGTCGAGCGGCCGGTGCAGATGGGCTCCTACGGCATCGGGCCGAGCCGGCTCGTCGCGGCCATCATCGAGGCCTTCCATGACGAGGCCGGCATCAAGTGGCCGGAGGCGGTTGCGCCGTTCAAGGTCGCGCTCCTCAACCTCAGGCAGGGCGACAGCGCGACCGATGCGGCCTGCGAGGCGCTCCACCGCGATCTGACCGCGAAGGGGCTCGACGTGCTCTATCACGATCTTGACGAACGGCCGGGCGCGAAGTTCGCAACCGCCGACCTGATCGGCGTTCCCTGGCAGGTTTTGGTCGGCCCCCGGGGATTGGCCGAAGGCAAGGTTGAGCTGAAGCGGCGCAGCGACGGCCACCGCGAACTCGCCTCGCCCGCCGCCGCGATCGACGCGTTGACGCGATGAGCGACGGCTTGAATCCGCCAGAATCAAATGAAATCAGGGCCGGGGAACTGGTTTGATGCCTGAACCGACCGGCACGCGGCCGTTTGCTCCGTTCGAGTGGATGCTGTCGTTGCGCTATCTGCGGGCGCGGCGCCGGGAGGGCTTCATCTCGGTCATCGCCGGCTTCTCGTTCCTCGGCATCATGCTCGGCGTCGCCACCCTCATCATCGTGATGGCGGTGATGAACGGGTTCCGCAAGGAACTGCTGGACAAGATCCTGGGTCTCAACGGCCACCTGCTCATCCAGCCGCTCGATGCCCCGCTCACCGACTACGAGGCGGTGGCGGAGCGCATTTCGAAGGTGGACGGCATTCGGCTCGCCGCCCCGATCGTCGAAGGCCAGGCGCTCGCCTCCTCGCCGTTCAACGCCAGCGGCGTGTTGGTGCGGGGCGTCCGCTCGGCGGACCTGAAAAAGCTCGTCTCGATTGCCGACAACATCCGCCAGGGCTCCCTCGACGGGTTCGACGAAGGGCAGGGGGTCCTGATCGGCCGCCGGCTCGCCGACCAGCTCACGCTGCGCGCCGGCGACAATGTCACGCTCGTCGCCCCGCGCGGTGCGGTGACGCCGATGGGCACTACCCCGCGCATCAAGACCTACCGGGTCGCGGCGGTGTTCGAGATCGGGATGTCGGAGTACGACGCCGCCTTCGTGTTCATGCCGCTGGCCGAGGCGCAGGCCTATTTCAACCGCTCAGCCGACGTCACCGCCATCGAGGTCTATACCGAGGCGCCCGACCGCGTCGATCGTTTCCGCAAGCTGGTCTCGGATGCCGCGCAGCGGCCGATCTTCATGATCGACTGGCGCCAGCGCAACGCCACCTTCTTCAATGCGCTGCAGGTCGAACGCAACGTGATGTTCCTGATCCTTACGCTGATTGTGCTGGTGGCCGCGCTCAACATCGTGTCCGGCCTGATCATGCTGGTGAAGGACAAGGGCGGCGACATCGCGATCATGCGGACCATGGGCGCAACCCAGGGCGCGATCATGCGCATTTTCCTGATCACCGGGGCCTCCATCGGCGTGATCGGCACGCTGACGGGCTTTCTCGCCGGCGTCGTCATCTGCCAGAACGTCGAGTCGATCCGGCAATTCATCTCGTGGCTGACGAAAACCGAGCTGTTCTCGCCCGAGCTCTATTTCCTGTCGCGGCTGCCCGCGGACATGGACCCGGCGGAGACCGCCGCGGTGGTCGTGATGGCGCTGGCGCTGTCGTTTCTCGCGACGCTCTATCCGTCGTGGCGGGCGGCGCGGATCGATCCGGTCGAGGCGCTGCGCTACGAGTGAGCCGATGGCCGACGAAATCCCTGTCATCTTCCTTCACCGCATCGAGCGCGGCTATCGCCAGGGCGACAACATTTTGAACATTCTGCAGCAGGCGGACCTCGCGGTGTGGCCGGGCGAGTCGGTCGCGCTGGTCGCGCCCTCGGGCGCGGGCAAGTCGACGCTTCTGCACATCGCCGGCCTGTTGGAGCGGCAGGATGCCGGGGAGGTCTACTTCCGGGAGGCGGCGACATCGGTGCTCTCCGACGCCGAGCGCACGCGCATCCGCCGCACCGAGATCGGGTTTGTCTACCAGGCGCACCACCTGCTGCCCGAGTTCTCCGCGCTTGAGAACGTGATGCTGCCGCAGATGATCCGCGGGCTTGCCAGGAGCGAGGCGCGGGCGCGGGCGCGCGAGCTGTTGTCCTTTCTCGGGCTCAAGGATCGCCTCACCCATCGGCCGGCGGAACTGTCCGGCGGCGAGCAGCAGCGCGTCGCCATCGCGCGCGCGGTCGCCAACACGCCGCGCATCCTGTTGGCCGACGAGCCGACCGGCAACCTCGACCCGCGCACCGCCGAGCGCGTGTTCGACGTCCTCATGCAGCTCGTGCGCGCCACCGGGCTTGCCGCCATCTTCGCCACCCACAACATGGAGCTGGCCGCGCGCATGGACCGCCGGGTCACCCTGCGCGACGGACAGGTGATGGAGTGGGCGCCCTGACCGGCGCGGGACTGCGTTTGATTCCATTGAACTTACTTATGAATTTCGAGGACCGCGCGGTCCGGAAAATAGCCTTGACCGCGGAACGGAAGATGAACTATGTTCCTCATCTGTTCTGCGGAGGCTCCCATGCTTCGTGCCGTTGTTGAAGAGGCCGCTGCACTCGCCTCGATCGCCTTGTTTGTCGGGATGATCGCCGTTTGGGCCCAGGTCCTCGCGGTTCTGTAGGTCCCCCGGCCTCGTTGCGTCCCCCGACGAGGCCGCCGGCCGGCGCGCAAAGTTGTGTGTCCCTCCCGCGCCGGCCGGCGCTCCGGGTAGACAAGCCCGGCAATGACGAGTTGATGGTCCGGAAACAGCACCATTGCCCGAGGCTGCCGTGAGCGTGGACATGAGAACCGATCCAAAATTCGTGCACCTGCACGTTCACTCCTCCTATTCCCTGCTCGAAGGGGCGCTCACGATCGCGCGCCTTGCCCAGCTCGCCAAGGCGGATCGCCAGCCGGCGCTCGCGCTTACCGACACCAACATGTTCGGCGCGCTCGAATTCTCCGAAAAAATGGCGGGGTCCGGGATTCAGCCCATCGTGGGGACCGCGCTTGCCGTCGATTTTGGCGACCACGACGAGCGCCGGCCCGGCCAGCCGCGCGAGTGGCCGCGCGTCGTGCTTCTGGCGGCCAACGAGGAGGGATATCGCAACCTGATGTGGCTGTCCTCGCGCGCCTTCCTCGATCCGGCCGAGCACGAGCGCCCGCACGTGCGGGCCACCGCGCTCGCGGGCGCCGCGACCGGCCTCATCGCGCTTTCCGGCGGCCCCGACGGCCCGCTCGACCAGGCGCTGGCGGCCAGCCAGCCCCAGCTTGCGGCGGCGCGCTGCGAGATGTTGCAGCGGCTGTTCGACAACCGCCTCTACGTCGAGCTGCAGCGCCACGGGCTTGCCGGCGAACGCGCGAGCGAGCCGCAGCTCATCGATCTCGCCTATGCGAGGGGTATTCCGCTGGTGGCGACCAATCAGGCGTATTTCGCCACCGCCGACGACTACGAAGCGCACGATGTGCTGCTATGCATCGCCGAGGGACGGCTGCTGGCGGAATCCGGCCGGCGCCAGCGCACGGTCGAGCATCGGTTCAAGACGCGCCTCGAAATGGCGCAGCTCTTCGCCGATCTTCCCGAGGCGCTGGCCTCCACGGTCGAGATCGCCGAACGCTCGGCGTTCCGGCCGCGGCTGCGCAAGCCGATCCTGCCGCGCTTCAAGGCCGCGGGCGACCAGGCCGTCGACCAGCCGGCGGAGCTGCGCCGGCGGGCCGAGGCCGGGCTGGCGCGCCGGCTGGCGGCCCACGGCGTGGCGCCTGGCCGCACGGCCGAGGATTATCGCGAGCGTCTGGCCTACGAGCTCGGCGTGATCGAGCGCATGAAGTACGCCGGCTATTTTCTGATCGTCGCCGATTTCATCCAGTGGGCGAAGGAAGCGGGCATCCCGGTCGGACCCGGGCGCGGGTCCGGCGCCGGTTCGCTCGTCTCCTACGCGCTGCTGATCACCGACCTCGACCCGATCCGTTTTGGCCTGCTGTTCGAGCGCTTCCTCAACCCCGAGCGCGTCTCCATGCCCGACTTCGACATCGACTTCTGTCAAGACCGACGCGACGAGGTCATTCGCTACGTGCAGGACAAATACGGCCGCGACCAGGTGGCGCAGATCATCACCTTCGGCACGCTGCAGGCGCGCGGCGTGCTGCGCGACGTCGGCCGCGTGTTGCAGATGCCGTACGGCCAGGTCGACAAGCTGTGCAAGCTGGTGCCGCA